>JAOZKS010000388.1 GCA_029935255.1 Pontiella sp. | reverse complement strand
CAACGTACCAAGGAGAATGCACACGACTACCGCTATTTTCCGGAACCCGATCTCATGCCCGTGAAGATTTGCACAGAACAGATCGAGCAATGGCGCTCCGAACTGCCAGAGCTTCCGGCGCAGCGTTTTGAACGTTATGTAAGTGAACTTTTCCTTTCCGAATACGATGCAAATCTACTGACCACTGACAAAGTGATTTCTGACTGGTTCGATTTGGTCATGTGTCATACGAAAAATGCCAAAGCTGTTTCCAACTTTATCACCGGTGAGATGTGGCGCCTTCTTTCCGAGCAACGTCTTAATATTTTTGAGTCGAAGGTAACGCCCGAAACGTTGGCCGAGATCATTAAACTCATCGATGCCAAAACCATCAGTACCGGTGCAGGAAAACAGGTTTTTGAAATCATTTTCAACGAGGGTGGCGAACCTCTGCAGATTGTCGAGGAAAAGGGCATGGCTCAGGTTTCCGACGACTCCGCGCTCGAAGGCTGGGCGGACGAAGCTATTGCCGCCCATCCCAAACCGGTCGAGGAATACAAGGCGGGCAATGCTGCATCGATCAATTTCCTCATGGGGCAGGTTATGAAGGCAAGCCGTGGCAAAGCCAACCCCGGTGCCGTCATGCAAATGCTCAAGCAAAAACTCGAGGGCTAATTTGCAGGGAATATGAATATCGCGTTACGCTTCCAATCGTTGGAATACGTGGTACACTCCACTTTCGATTTTGGTAAATACTAAAGGATGTTAAATGACAGCAACACATAAACTAATCAATCAGCTGATCCAGTTGCAGGAACTGGTTGTGGCAAATCTACAGAAGAAGGCTTCCATGCCGAAGGCTCGGCTGGAGGAACTTGAAAAATCAATTGCCGCATTAGGCTCCGACCTGCCGCAGCAGGTAAGGTCGCATTTCAACCGTTTGTTGACTAAGCATCCTGAAGCCATTGTTCCGGTCGCCAATAGTATTTGTGCGGGTTGCGGAATGGGGCTGACGAAGAGTTTGATCAATAGCGTGCACAAGGCTGAGCAAATGCATCGTTGCCCGAACTGCGCGCGTTTTCTCTACTATCCAGAACAACTTGTTGAGCGCGAACGGGTCAGCCGTTCCTATGGCGAAGTCCGTAAAACCGGTATTGGCCGTTTTACCTCGCCGGAGTTGATGATGGTTTCTCTCAAAGGTTCCACACCCGAAGAGGTGCTGGCCGAAATGTGCGGGCATATGGCCGAGGAGGGGTTTGTGGAGGATGGCGACCTTTTGCTGGATCTCGCCCTGCAACGCGAGGCGATCGTCAGCACGGCGGTTGATAACGGTATTGCATTCCCTCACGTTCGGGGAGTCGAGGGCGGTGGACTGTCCATGGTGCTTGGAATTCACAAGAAGGGTATAAAATTTGGTGGGCCGGGCCGGACCCTGACGCGTGTCTTTTTCTTTATGGTGATCCCGACCGCAACCAGTGCGTTCTATCTTAAGTTGCTCTCTGGTCTCTCACGTATTTTTCGCGAAAAGGAGCCTCGTGAAGCTCTGATAACCGCTAAGACGGACGAGGATCTTTGGAAGGCGCTCATCAAGGCGACCAAGAAAATGATTAAGTAAATGGGAGATGCTTCCTCGAAAAAAGGTCGGCGTTTGCCGGCCTTTTATTTTATAACCCGACCATGATTTCCATATACGACACCGAGGGGATTGAAAAATTGCGTGCTCGAAATGCCGTGCAGCCGCATCGCTTGAAACTATTCCGTACAGCGCTATTCAAGAATGCGCAAGGCAGAGATAAGGCTTTGGCCTCCTTGCCGGAAGCTGCCCGGGATGAATTTTCACGCACCATCGATTTCCATTCATTGGAACTTGTCGAACGCCACGACTCGGAAATCGACGGTGCAAGCAAGTTAATTTTCCAGACGTCGGATCATCATTTGATTGAAAGCGTAATTCTGCGTCCAAAGACGGGGCGCACCTCGCTCTGTATTTCCTCGCAGGTAGGTTGCGCGTGCTACTGTAGTTTTTGCGCGACCGGAAAGATGGGCTTTACACGCAATCTGACCTCCGCTGAAATCCTTGATCAAGTGCTGCAGGCAAGCCAAATCGTGAAGTCCGAGGGGCGATCAATCCGCAATGTGGTGTTCATGGGCATGGGCGAGCCGTTATTAAATCTGGAGCATCTTTTCGAATCCTTGGAATTTCTTCGCGCAGCACCTTTCTTTAACTATGCGGGATCTCGGTTGATGGTTTCGACCGTGGGTATTCCGCATGCGATGGAGCATTTTTCTTCAGTGTTCCCGGAGGTGCAGTTGGCTCTTAGCTTGCATAGCGCTCGACAGGATGTGCGCGAAAAGCTGATGCCGCAAGCGCGGACGTATACGCTGGAACTATTGCGTGAGTCGCTACTGACAGCTTCACTCAACGGCAAGGTGATGATTGAATACCTGATGCTTTCGGGCGTGAATGATGGCGAGGCAGACTTCCGTGCCTTGGAACACTATTTGCGCGACATTCCGGTGCATATCAATATAATCCCGTTTAACGAATATGCCGGATGCTCCCTGCGGGGAACGCCGAAGGCGGAAATGAAAGTTTTTTCGGATCGCCTAAAGACGGCGGGTTTTCAAACCACGTTGCGCTACTCGCTCGGCGCGGACATCGCCGCCGCCTGCGGGCAGCTCGTGCAGCACAAGAAGTAATTCTCACATGAGGGGCGGAATCAATTTATCG
>JAOZKS010000092.1 GCA_029935255.1 Pontiella sp. | reverse complement strand
AGTAGCGCATGACGCCGGTGGCGAGCTTGCCTTCGCGCGAGAACATGTCGCAGTAATATTCGCCGTCTAGCTTAGTGATGGCATACGGACTTTTCGGCTCCGGCAGCATGGTTTCAATCTTTGGAACGGTGGGGTTGTCGCCATAGTTGGCCGCCGAGCTGGAGAAGCACATTTTCTTTACTCCGGCTTTAGCCGCTTCCTCAAGTACCACCAGCAGTCCCGTGGCGTTGATTTCAACGCACTCGATCGGCTTTTCCATCGACTCGGGAACGCTGATCATCGCGGCCATATGGAAGATATAGTCCACGCCCTCGACGGCTTTTTTCACCACAGCGCGCTCGGTAATGGAGCCTTCGATAAAGGTGTGTTCGAGCCCTTCGAGGTTTTTAAGATAGCCGGTACGCAGGTTGTCGAGCACGCGAATTTCATCCACCTTGCCTTGAAAATGCTCCACGATATGACTTCCGATAAATCCGGCGCCGCCGGTCACTAAAACGTTCATTATTTCCCCTCTACGATTTTTTGCATGGCATCCATCTGCTCTTCCATGGATCGAACCATCTTAAACTGCTTTCGGCAGCGGTCAACATTCTGTCCTTCGCGATGCGTCTTAAAATAGGTATCGCCCTCCAGATAATCGGTCAGGAACCGCAGACCGATCTCGAAGGTGATGAGAGCACCGGACATGGGGAGCAGTTCTTTTTCCTTCGGGGTCAGGAAACCGCTAGCGGTTTCGAGGTAGCCTTTCACCAGCGCCGCGAAGTAATCGATATTCATTTCCACCTTGGAGAGATCCCGCTCGTCCTCGACCGCCTGGTTGGTGGTGGTGCGGATCATGTCGCCAAAGTCATAGAGCACGGATCCCGGCATAACGGTATCCAAATCGATCACGCACATCCCTGTGCCGGTTTCAGTATCGATCAGCACATTATTGAGCTTCGTATCGTTGTGGGTTACCCGCTCGGGAATCTCGCCAGTCGCCATTAGATCGATAACCACATCCACCATCGACTCGCGCTCAAAGGCAAAGGCTATTTCCGCCTGCACCCCCGCCGCGCGATTATGAATGTCGGCATCGATCGCGTTCTTAAGCGTATCGAAGCGGGAGCGCGTATGATGAAAGTTTGGAATGGTATCGTTCAGGCGGCCAGGCAGGTCGGCCAATTGGCATTGGAATGCACCGAAAGCCTTGGCGGACTCGTAGGCCTGATCGGTATTTTCGATCACATCAATCCCCACCGCCCCTTCCACGAAAATGTAGGTGCGCCAAAAGTTGCCTTCCGAGTCCTGATAGAAATCCTTGTCCTCTGCGGTCGGAACAAGGGTCAGCACCCGGCGGTCGATCTCGGTTGCTCCAGCCTCCTTAAACTTGGCGCGTTGATGCCGGGTTACCTGCCCAATGTTTTCCATCAATCCCGGCACGTCTTTGAAAATAGTATGATTCACCCGCTGATGAATATAATGCACTTGCTGACCGTCTACTTCATAAAACGCCTTGAAGGTATCATTGATATGCCCCGAGCCATAGGGCTCGTCTCCCAGATAGGTGCCGGGGCAAGGGAACGCGGCGGCGATTTCGTTGAGTTTTTCCATTTTCTAATTCTCCTGAATTTAAGTTACGCGTCCTTTTGCCACTCCGGCTTGCCTTCATAGACCCACCGATAGTAGTCGACCAACTTCAGTTGGGTTGCCGCCGCCTCATCGACGAATAGCTTGGCATTGGGATGGTGCTGAAGGATGGATGAAGGCACGATGGCTGCAACCGGCCCTTCGATGGTATCCGCTACTGCCTTGGCTTTGCCCTCACCAAAGGCGAGCAGCAGATTCATGCGCGCATCCATAATCGTGCCGATGCCCATGGTGATGCAATGGTGCGGCACCTTGCTTTTATCGCCGCCAAAGAACCGCGCATTATCCTTCACGGTTCGTTGCGTCAACGTTTTGATACGCGTGCGCGATGCGAAGGACGAGGTATACTCATTGAAGCCGATATGCCCATCGGACCCGATGCCCAGCACCTGAATATCAATACCGCCTGCCGCAACAATCTTACGCTCATATTCTGTGCAGAAGGCCGAAACATCCGCCACCATTCCATCGGGAATATGGACGTTTTCAGCCTTAATATTGATTTGGCTGAAAAGGTTCTCCCACATAAAGGTGTGATACGATTGCTCGTGCTCCTTTTCCAGCCCAATGTATTCATCGAGGTTGAAGGTGGTAACCCGACTGAAGTCCAACCCTTCTTCTTTGTGCTTTCGGATGAGCTCCCTATAGAGCACCAGTGGCGTACTACCGGTCGCTAATCCAATTACGGCATTCGGTTTTTCATGGATCAAACGGGCGACAACCCCTGCGGCAGCATGACTTGCTTCGCGGGAATCCTGCTTAATAATAATTTCCATTAGAATATCTCCTTTAAACTTTCACTTCCCATCGAAAGCACCTTGCCGCCATCCAACACATCGGAAAACGCACCCTTGTTCCATTTGCGCAGACGGTAGAGCGTGGCAAAGCTAAAGTCCGGCACGGCACCGCCCTGCCCGCCCACCAGTTCACCGCCGCGGCGCACGTTATCCTGCATCCACGCGGGAAGCAGCAGGTGGTATGGGTTGCGCGCCACCTCTTTGGTATGCAACGAGGTTGCCGCAACCAGATCCGCCACGGTCTGCGCATCGCCCTCAACCATCAGGTTCGGGTCATCCATCGCGCCCCAGAATTCGGTTTCCACCACAGAACAAGAGAACGAGGCATCCATTTTCTCCAAGGCCGCCACCACGAGGAAATGTGTGGCGATATGCCGCGAGTTCCAATCCTTGGAATGCGGCAGGAAAATAATCTCGGGGTTCATTGCTGTAAGGATAGCCACCACATCGTCGACCTCCAACGAACTAAGATCTTCCTTTCCGCCTGCAATTTCCCAACCCAGATATCCGCAGGCATCGGCAAGCTCCTTCGCTCGGCCGGCTTGCCGGTCGGCATTGCTGCCGAACGTGACGGGAACGTTAATGATCTGCTTATTCCCTTCGCGCATCAGGCGCAGGGCCAATAAACCGACAATGCACTCATCGTCGGGGTGCGGCGAAAAAACCAGCACCTTGGAAGCCGATTCGGATACCGGCGCGGTACCGGAAACCATTATGCCCTTGGCGGCGGAAACACCCGCCTCGATATGCTCTACAAACGCGAGGTATGGATTCATTGATTTTCTCCAATCAGGGGAAGGCTGGCGGCAGCCACGGCTTGTCCGTGGCGCTTATCCTTCTCGTTCGGGGTTACGATTTCAATCTGTTTTTCAAGTTCAGGGAACTCGGCGGCAAGGACTTCCCGCGCCTTTTCGATAATAATCGATCCACCCTGCCCGCTGGTCACACGACCGAGCAACAGCATTTTGCGCATATCGTAGTAATCCGCATAGTGTGCGATCGTGTAGCCGAGATAGGTGCCGATGGTGGAATAGATCTTCGCCGCGCGCCCGTCGCCTTCGGCCATGAGTTTCTGCACCTCGACGAGCTGTTCGGGAAACGGCATGTCGGCGGGCAGGTCAATCCCCGAAGCAGGAACCAACCGGGCCACGGCCTGCTGAGAGAAATACTGCACACCGCAACCGAGATCGCCCGACCATTCGTCGGCCGGGGCGTTCTCGCGGAAGTCGACCGGGGCAAAGGCGAGCTCATTGAGCCACGGCGTAATATTGCCTTCGGGAGTAACATAGCCAACGGCTTCGCTCGTGCCCATCGCCAGGCCCAACACCGCATTTTCCTTCATCGACATCGACCCAGCCAGCGCCGTAACCTCACCGTCGTTCACGACATCGAAGGGAATATTATCCCAACGCTCCTTCAGGTCGAAGAATATGCGGCGGACCTTCGATTCGAAATCTTCCGGAGAAACCCCACGAAAAAGGGAGGCCACTCGCACCTCGCTATTCACATAGACGCCAGCCGAACTTCCACCAATGGCATCGACCCGCGGCAAGTGGGCGGCGGCACGCTTGAGTGTGTCGTTAATGCCTTCAATGTGATAGGTCGGATCGCTCTCGAAATAGGGGTTCCATTCCACCTCTTCGGAAAAAACCACTTCACCGTCAATGACCGCCGCGCATTTGCGGTCGGAACCGCCGAGGTCGAAGCCGATGCGGCAGCCGTCGAGGTGGCGGCCCAACGGGATCGTCGTTTCTTTCGCCTCGGGAATTTGCTCGAACGAACAGATTTTGAGTTCCAGGGTTTCAAGATAGGTTTTCTGCCCGAAAAATTCGTGATCGAAACTGCGCTCGCCCCCGGGGGAGTAGATCGCCGCAAGTTGTTCGGCAATCGGATCACAACCGGCAATGAGCACCTTGCTGCCGCCACGTTGCCAGAGAAGAAACTTGAGCGTGCGTTCCATGTAGCGAAGGGTTGCGGTTTCATTTTCGACGGTCAGCGGAAGAAGTTCCGTTTCAAAAACCGAGCAGGTCTGGTCGGGACGTACCAACGCAACAACCACCTTGACCGGGGCTCCGGATTCCGTCGCCTTTTTTTGGTAGGCGCGGTTCCACAGCACGGCGGGGACGAATTCTGGATCAAGCACGGGTTTAATCATCAGTTCCATAGTAATCACCTGTTTTTATAAATTGAAGAACCATGATGTCTAGATCGTGGAATCACATAAAGATCAATTAATTACCAATATTGACTTTTTTTTAACTATATTGACTATTTCAGTGCAGAAGATATTCTGCACACATGAGTTCAGGAAAAAAAGCCCGTCTTCAGTTGGAAGAACCGTTGGATTATTTCAAGGGGATCGGAAAGAGCGAACTGCCCACCCCGACCAACATTCTCATGTTCCAGCGACTTACCAAAAAGAAGTTGCAGCAGGAAGCGCTGCAAAACCGGTCGCACCATCGATTTGTGTTGGCACTCAACTTAGAAACCGAGGGGCATATACACGTTGATAATCTTGCCCTGCCCCTCCGTCCCGATCAGGCACTGCTTATTTTCCCGTACCAGTTCCACCACTTCAGCCTGCCGCGATCCCAAACCCTCAACTGGCTTTTCTGCACGTTCGAATTAGAGCCGCGGACCTTCCTTGAGCCGTTACGAAACCGGGTGATCGATGCCAGCGCCCACACCCGCCAGACTCGTGATGACCTGACGGAGGAATGGGGGCGACTCACCGATCCTCAATGGGGGGGCGATCTTCAGGCGGAACAGTTGCAAGCCACGCTTATGCGCCTGCTACTTGCGCTTATGCAGGATCGGCAGGCCACCGCATCGGATCTGCCGCCGGAACCGGCGGATGAACTGCTGCGGGCGGTCAATCGACTCATGTCGGAATGGCGGGGACGAACCGTTGGTGTGGCTGACCTGGCCAACGCGATGGAGCTATCGGAATCCCGCTTGCGAACCCGCTTTAAGGACTCCGCAGGCATTCCCTTGGGGAGCTATATCCAGAATTATCGAATCAACCGGGCGATGGCCCTCTTGCGCACAACCAACTTGTCGATGGCGGACATTTCAGAGGAAGCGGGCTTTGGTTCACCCCAGTCGTTTAGCCGGGTTTTCAAAAAAGAAACCGGCCAGACCCCGCGCACCTATCGGCTGCAGATCTGATCGGTCGAAAAATAAATCAGCGCCTACTCGTCGGGGTAGAAAAAACGGCGGCGGGCGCAGTTGAAGGCACCCACTTGCATCGTATTTTCCACATCCGTGCTGCACACGACGTTTAGGGCCGCGATTTCAGACGCATTAAACGCAGTACCCAGCCCTTCAATAAAGCGCTCTTCTATTGCGGAATAAATGCTTGAAAGAGGTCCGCTCACAATCAGCTGGTTGCTTCTCATAACTTGTAATGGCCAAGCCAGATTCTTTCCCAGTATGTATGCCGCATCGCCGGCCACCTTTACTGCTTCGGTATTTCCATCAAGCACCGCATGGCGGAAGGATTCCAGACTTTGGATGTTGTCGTCCGCCAGAGCGTCAATCATCGCCCATCCACCGGTATAGGCCTCAAGACATCCCTTTTTTCCGCAGTGGCAAAGCTTGCCATCACGTTCGATACTCACATGACCGATTCCCCCGATGGAGAAAAGCGTGTCCTGAATTTGTGAAATAACACGCCTTCCAACTCCAGCGACCATTCCGGTTCCCAAATCCCAAAATAAAACCATGGTGCGCGCATCAGGGGCGGATTGTTGGATCTCGCCATAATAGAACGCCAGAGCCAGGGGGCCGCAACAGCATGGAAATCCATGACGTTCTTGAAGCATTGCCTGAAAATCGATTCCGTTGAGCACCGGAAAGTTAACGGCGTTGACCACCATACAGGATTCAGGATCAAGAATGCCGGGGAGCCCCATGAATACCTGCCGGATTGTGCCGCTTTTTCCGTTGGCCAGCTCACTCGCTTTTACCACGAAGTCATCCACCAGTTTCTTGATCATTGGAGCTTCGGAGACCCCGCTAAGGTCCATGTTTTCCTCAAGCAAAACCTTGCCGTTTAAATCGACCAGCGAGGCCTGGAAATATGGGGTGTCGAACATTAATAGCAGGAAGAAATTTTTTGTCTTGGCCATCTCCCAGATAATGGTGGACCGGCCACGCCCCATGCTAACGGTTTCCGCGCGGCGGATCAGACCGATGTATTCCAACTTCTGGAAGTGCAGATTGCATGTGCCGATGGAAAGCCCCATGGCTTCGGCACCTTGCGCCTGCGTGATATTCTTGCGTTCATCCAAAATCTGCAAAAGTCGAATGGAACTCGTTAGGTCGTCGAGTGCGTAGCGGTTCTTGATATATTCCGGTATCGGCTTTGGCATATTATCCTCCTGTGATGATCACAGTTCTTCTTCGTTACAGGCCGTGTAGAGCCAATTGAGTAATGATTCAAAACGCGGATCGGCATGTAGACTGTTGAGATCCGTATCCACCTTCATCCAATCATAATCTGCATACCCAATCTCAATCGCCTTGTTCAACGCATCAAAGGCTTTGTCTGAATGCTTTGTGAGCGCGTAGGAGCACCCCAGGTTGTACCAAACGAAATCGTCGTTCGGGAGTTGCTGACTAAGCTTTATATCGATGGCCAACCCCTTCTCGAATTGACCGGTTTTGGTGTAGAGATCGGCAAGTGCCTGAAGGACTTCGAGGTCTTCAGGTAGACGGTCTGAAATTTTCTCGAGAAACCGGAGCTCGACCACTTCGTGATCATTGTTGCTTTTCTGGCTCATGATAAAACCTTTGCAGATGGTCGAGATTAGGAAACCGCGCGTTTGGTCGGACCCGTGTAGATTTGGCGTGGACGACCGATTCGTCCGTGCGGATCCTCCTTCATTTCCAGCCATTGCGAAATCCATCCGGGGATACGGCCGATGGCAAACATCACGGTAAACATATCCGTTGGAATTCCCATGGCGCGGTAAGTCAGGCCGGTGTAGAAATCGATGTTCGGATAGAGGTTGCGGCTCTGGAAATAATCATCGGCCAGCACGGCGGCCTCCAGCTCTTGAGCCAGATCAACCAGCGGATCGCTCACGCCCAACTGGGCGAGTACATCCTTGCACATTTGCTTAGCCACTTTAGCGCGGGGGTCATAGGATTTATAGACGCGGTGCCCAACTCCCATCAGACGGAAGGAATCGTTTTTATCCTTAGCACGCTCGATCACTTTTTTGACATTGCCCCCATCTTCGACAATGATTTTCTCAAGCATTTCAATCACATGCTGGTTGGCACCGCCATGCAGCGGCCCCCAGAGCGCACAAATGCCGGCAGAAATGGATGCATATAGATTCGCATCGGAACTCCCCACCATTTTCACCACCGATGCCGAACAGTTTTGTTCGTGGTCGGCATGCAGGATCAGCAACTTATTGAGCGCCTTGGATACCACGGGATCGACCTGATAGTTATTCACCGGAGTCGAGAACATCATGTTCAGAAAGTTTTCGCAGTATTTCAGGTCATGGCGGGGTTGGACGATCGGATGGCCAATCGACTTCTTGTAGGAAAAGGCGGCTGCCGTGCGCATTTTAGAAAGCAGTCGAGTCACCTTGTAATCAATATTTTCCTGTTTGCTGGTGTCCTCCAGTTCTGGATAGAAGGAGGAAAGCGAAACCGCCATGGCAGAGAGCGTGGCCATCGGATGCGCATGATCCGGAAAGCTGTTGAAGAAATGCCGCATATCTTCGTGCAGCAAGGAATGGGTGTTAAGGAGAGTTGAAAACTCCTCATGCTGCGTTTTGCTCGGCAACACACCGTGGATCAGCAGATAGGCCACATCAACAAACTCGCACTTTTCAGCTAGGTCGTTGATGTCGTATCCACGATAGCGCAGGATGCCCTTCTCCCCATCGATATAAGTAATCTCGCTCTTGCAGCATCCGGTATTCACAAAACCGGGATCATAGGTAACACACCCCGTTTCCTTGCGCAACGCACGAATGTCGATAGCCTTCTCACCTTCCGAACCCTCGAAAAGCGGGAGTTCAATGGTTTTCCCCTCGACTTTAAGCTCGGCAACTCCCAAATTATTTGTTTCTAACATTTAAAGCTCCTAACGGTCTATTTCTCTTCTAAAAGAGATAAAAATACGGTTCTCGCCTCTACTTGCAAGACTAAAAGCACCGGAGGTATGCGTTCGGGCAAGCAAGAGGCATTTACGGGCCGACTATTTTTCATTGTTTTATAGTTGCACGCCCCCTCTCTATTATGTTTCATCCACGGGTCTTTCAACAAAAGGAACAAAAGATATATGGCTAAAAAGAGCAAAATCGCTAAGAACGAACAGCGCATCAAATGTGCCGCGAAATACCGCGTACTCCGCACCGAACTCAAAGCAACCATCAAGAGCCCATCGACTTCCCCCGAAGATCGAATAGCCGCCGTACGCAAGTTGCGCTCGCTTCCACTGGATGCAAACCCCAACCGCATCATGAACCGCTGTTCCGTAACCGGTCGTCCGCATGCCGTCTACCGGAAATTCGGTCTATCCCGCATCACCCTTCGCGAAATGGCTTCGC
>JAOZKS010000091.1:5025-9003 GCA_029935255.1 Pontiella sp. | reverse complement strand
ACCGAGGGGGGCCGCGAAAACACCGACATCATCAACGGCATGTATAGCGCCGCAGACAGGATCCGCAAGTACACGGAAAGCGAATGGAAAAAGCCCTACATCATTTGCGAATACATGCACGCCATGGGGAACTCCAATGGCGGCGCGAAGGAATATTGGGATCTGTTCTATGAAGACAACACCGCCCAAGGCGGCTTTGTCTGGGATTGGATGGACCAGGGAATACGCATGCCGGTACCCGAGGAGTTCAAGGCGAATATCGGCAAAGGGCCGGTCGAAAAAACCTTCTTTGCCTATGGCGGCTGGTTCGAAGATCCGGTCGGCATCCGCACGGATGGCAACTTTTGCATGAACGGCCTGATCAGCGCCGGGCAGGTGCCGCATCCCGGAACCTATGCCATGAAATATCTACAGCGCAACGTCCACGTTTCACCGGTCAACCTGAAGGACGGTATCGTGAAGATCAAAAACTGGCATGATTTCACCACGCTGTCCGATGCCGTTTCCGGGCGCTGGAAAATCGAGGCCAACGGCGAGCAGGTTGCCGAAGGCATGCTCGCGGGTCTTGATGTTGCACCACATGCCGAAAAAAACATCACTCTCGATCTGCCCGAAATCGTTCCTGAGGCGGGGAAGGAATATTTTCTGACGTTTGAGTTTTTCGCCCGGGAAGGCTTTCATCCGCTGGTCGGGGAGGGGCATCTGCTGGCGTGGGACCAGTTTAAGCTGGCGGACGGAAACCCGGTCGCTCCCGCCGCCGCGCGGGGCTCGGTTGACGTGGGCGAATCCGCAAAGGCCATTACGGTCAAGGGCAAGGGATTCGAGGTGGTGTTTGATAAGCGGAATGGAACGCTGGCATCCTACAAGGCCAACGGCGCTGAATTGATTGTTGAAGGCGGCGTTCCTGAAATTTCGCGCGCGCTCGTCAACAACGATTGGGGCAAAAACCCGAAGATTGATCCGGCGCTGAATGCCGCCGGCATGAAAGCAGTGCTCGAAAGTATCTCCGTTGAAAAGAAGGGCGGGGCGGCAAGCATCACGGTTCGCAAGACGCTGCCGACGGTGCGCGGCGGCTATGCGGTCGTCTATACCGTACAGCCCAGCGGCGAGGTGGTTGTGGAGGGGGCCTTCGATTTCACGTATATGCCGGACTCCATCGCTCCGCCCCTACGCGCGGGTATGCAGTGGAAGCTCGCGGGTGAACTCGAAAACATGGAATGGTTCGGGCGCGGCGGCGAAACCTACATCGACCGCAACTTTGAACCGGTCAGCCGTTATGCCGGAACCGTGGACGAACAATGGACCGACTATTCGCGTCCGCAGGAAAACGGCAGCAAGACCGAGGTGCGCTGGGCGGCGTTTGCCGACGAAAAAGGGCGCGGCCTGCTGATCGCCGCCGAAGGTGCGCCGCTTGGAATCAGTGCGTGCTTCTACAGCTTCGATACCATGCGGAATTCCAAATACAGTTTCCAGATGGAGCGGTCCGGCCACATCTATCTCAACATCGATGCCGCACAGAGCGGGGTGGGTGGCATTAACTCGTGGAGAACCCCGCCGCTCGAAAAACATCGGCTGAACGACGATGTCTACACCTATACCTACCGGTTGATTCCATTGGGTGGCGGCGTGGACGTGGCGCTAGCCAAACGCGCGCCGTTCGCCGCCTCCGATGTCGCGGCGCTGGCCAAGCCCGATGTTTCCAAGCTACCCGAAATCAAGCAGTCCAAAAGCAAAAAGAAACGGAAGAAGTAGCGGTGCGCCTTGCTAGCTTGCGGCCACGCGGTTTCCCTGTCGGAATTCGTTGGGGGTCTGGCCGGTGGATTTGCTGAAGAAATGGTTCATGTATTGAGCGGATGAGAATCCGAGGTCTTTGGCGATTTGGCCGATGTTGCGATCCGTGGTCAGTAGCATTTTCTTGACGTGGCCCAGCCTGCAGCGGCTCACTTCGTCCTGGATGCTGCAGTTCATCGACCGCTTGAATGCCCATTGGAGCGTGCGCAGCGGCATGTCGAGTTCCTTGGTGATTTCCGAAACGCTCAAGTGCCGGTGGCAATTGGCCTTGATGTAGCTGAGCGCGGTTGCCACGCGCAGATCCTCGATCGCCACAATGTCGGAGCTCTTGCGTGGAATTAGCCCCTTGGGTTCAATGAGGGAAAGGCGCTTTTCCAGAGGTTCGCCCTGCATAAGCCGGTCAAGTTGCGCCGCGGCCTCGTAGCCGACGCCCTCCCAGTTGAGGTCGATGCTACTGAGCGGAACTTCGGTATAGGGGCAGATCACGGGATCGTTATTCGTGCCGATGAAGGCTACCTGTTCCGGTACGGACAGCCCCAGATAGTGGCAGGCCCTCATCAGCATGGCCGCGCCTTCGTCCTCGATGGCGTAGACGGCGATCGGTTTGGGGGATTCGATCAGCCACTTTTCGATGGTTTCTCGGTCGGTTCCGCTCGGACTGAAGGATCCTTTGTGCTGGTCGGGTTGCGGCATATGCCAGTTTTGAGCGACAAATCCCTTTTCTCCGGTCGCGGTACAGAAGCCGTAGCGACGGTCGTCCACATACCAGTGCGACTGGGTGCTGAACACGGCAAACTGGGTGAAGCCTTTTGAGAGGAATTCCTCGGCGGTGAGACGGCCGACCTTCTTGTTGTCGGGGTAGATGCGCGGAATGTCCAGAGAACTGTAGTGGCTGAGGTCGACGGCCGGAACATTGTGCTCTTCCACGAGGCGCGCTCGGCGTTGATCGTTCGGGCCGAGCATCACGATTTGCCCGTCGGCTTCGGGGATGTCCAGCGCAAGGCCCATATGAGGATTGGCTACGATATCCCACTGCTTGTTCTTGGCATATTCCAGAATGCCCTGATGGATACGCACGTCGTACCATTTCAGCGATAGTGCAATCAACTTTCTGTTCTTATCCATAGGTTTGCCTGTTCTTTTATTGCGTAATACATACCTTTGCTTGATGAATTATGCAATAGTAAAAATGAGTTTGCCACTCCAACATCTGATGTCCCCCAAGATTTTTGGATGTGCGATCCCTTGGGTAGTTCGTCGTGTCCTTGCAGGCTTTTGGGGATAGTGATGCGAAAATGGTATGTGTTGCCTCGCTGGATTACGTAAGGTATCTTTTCCGTCATCAGTCGGAACTCCTGTTTTATTTGTTCGTATGTGGCTAAGCTCGGAGAAGGTGGGAGTAGTGAGGCGATTTATTAAATAAAACCCTTTATATTAGGCTTTAAATAGAATTCAACCCTATGTTGTGGATCGTTTATAATCTGCTTTTCCCCATCGTATTCCTGTTCATGCTACCCAAATTCCTTTCCCGCATGCTGAAGCGCGGTGGATACTTCCAGCATTTTGAGCAGCGTGTTGGCCACTTTGGCCATGGTACCAAGGAGCGTATCCGCGAACAGCGCCGCATTTGGATTCATGCCGTAAGCGTTGGCGAAATCTATGTGGCCTTGCGCTTCATGAAGGCGTATCGCTCGGCGCATCCAGAGTCCTTTTTTGCGCTGAGCACCACCACCTCCACGGCGCATGCCATTGGAATCAAAGAAATCGATTCACGCGATGTGCTCTTCTATTTCCCCGTCGACCTTCCCGTCATCATTAAGAAGGTACTTCGTATTGTGAACCCTGTCCGGCTCATTTTGGTCGAGGGCGAGTTTTGGCCGAACCTTATTCGCCTTTCCGATAAGCAAGGTATTCCTGTTTCGCTCATCAACGGCCGCATGTCGGCCAATTCGTACAAGGGCTATCGGAAGCTTAAATCGCTGACGGCCGATGTGTTGCGGCGGATCGATCCAATTTGCGTTCAGGGCGAAGTCGATGCGGAACGAATGAGAGGCATTGGCGCACCCTCGGAAAAGGTTCATGTAATGGGCACGATTAAGTTCGATGTGGCCGAGCGCAATCCGGCGGGCGAACGATCCGCCCGGGAAATCATGCGGCAGATTGGTGTGCCGGAAGAGGCTGTCGTTT
>JAOZKS010000091.1:0-5015 GCA_029935255.1 Pontiella sp. | reverse complement strand
TTACTTGGGGGTTCCACGTGGCCGGGAGAAGAGGCCTTTCTATGCGACCTCTATAAAAAACTGCGGGCCTAAAACAAAAAACTATTCCTGGTTCTCGTTCCCCGCCATGTCGAACGTGCCGACGAAATTATTCAATGTTTGGAAAAACGCGGACTTTCCTTTCTGCGGCGCAGCCAGCTCAATGGAACCCCTGCACTGGAAGCGCCGGATGTATTCTTTATCGATACGACGGGGGAACTTCAAAACTTTTACTCCGTGGCCGACGTTATCTTTGTCGGCAAGAGTCTGCTGGAGCAGGGCGGGCAGAATCCGATCGAGCCGGCCCTATGCGGAAAAGCCATTGTGGTTGGCCCCCACATGGAAAATTTTCCGGCAGTTATGCCGATCTTCCTTAAGAACAAGGCACTGGTCCAGGTTGAAAACAGCCATGCCTTGGAAGCTGAAATCCAGGATTTGATCGCGGATGATTCCGCCCGCATGGCCCTCGGGGTACGTGCGGCTCAGGTGGTTGAGGCGAATCGGGGAATGATCCAAAAAACCGTCCATCTGCTGGACGTTGCTGGATAATTCAGATACATTTTCGGACTTCACTTCCAACCGTTGGAATAAAGTATGGCACAGACCGATATCTATAAGAACAACGAGCGAACTCAGATGCCCTCGGAAGATCCGCGTTTGCGAAAGGGTCGTCGACGTCGCTCTTCCAGTCGCCGAGTGTTCGACGAGCACGATCATCACCGTCGCCGCAGTAAGAACACGGGATTGCGCCGCCTGCTTCATCTTTTCCGGAAGTCGGAAAATGAAAAGCACTTTTGGTGGGGTTTGCTGATTGCGGTGGTCGTGACTCTGGGGGTCATCGCGATTTGGCAGTTTTGGTTTCTGGGGGAGGTTGCCCGCAAGCAATCCTTGAGAAATGAATATGCCTTGCCGCAACAAAACATTCCCCGTGTGGAATCCACAGACGGTTCAGCGTCGGAATAGATTCCGTAGTTTCTTCTTGAGCGTTCCCAACCCGCGTTCGCTTTCAGCATAGGGCGGCGGGCTTATCTCGACCTCGATATGCCCTTCGCGGTGGCCACTGAATCGGTTGGTCTGGTTTTCCATCAGCACCATCCGGTATTCCATTTGTCCGGCGCGGTAGATGTAGAACCCGATGAACGCCAGAAAAAAATTCAGGCGCATTACGCCGAAGATGATAAACAGGATACAAAAATATTTTCCGACCTCGGCTGCGATTCGTGTGGCCTGAAGCCTACCCTTCCGATGGGCAAGGTAGGCGCGCAGCACGCGGCCTCCATCCATGGGAAAACAGGGGAGCAGGTTGAAGCCGAAGAGCATGAGGTTGATGGCGCCGAGCACGAAGAACAGTTCGGAAATGCTGAAGACCCCCAGAATGCCGAGGGCCAGGCTGACCAGCGGTCCGCCGATGGCGATCAGGAATTCATCCATGGGTTTGGATGGAATATGCGACATCCTGGCCACCCCGCCGATGGGGGTGAGTACGATTTCCTGCACATGACATCCCTTGCGCATGGCCACCCACGAGTGCCCCAGTTCGTGAAGCGCAACGCTGGTGAAAACACCTATAACGAGCAGGAGTCCGAACATGAAGTTGCTGCTGTAGAGTGTGGCCAATACGGGCAAAAGGATCAGCAACAGGATATGAACACGGATGGGGATACCCAAGATGCGGCCGATGAGAATGGAATGGTTGAGCATGAATTTTCCTGCCATTTTAAACAAATAAACAGCCTTGTTGCTGGCGGGTTGAAAAACAAGTGCAAAGAACCGATTTTCACTTACGGGCGTTGACATGGCGGGGAAAATATCCTTTTATCCGGAAATTCGGATATATGGATTATGAGCGATATTCTCGACATTTTCAAAGCCTTGGCGGATGAGGGTCGGTTGCGGATTCTGCGGTCGGTTGATCAGGCAGAACTTTCCGTGGCGGAGCTTGTTATGGCCTTGGAAATGCCGCAATCGACCGTGAGCCGCCACCTCAAGCCGATGCGGGAAGCCGGGCTGGTGGAGTCGCGACGCGATGGCACATCGGTTTATTACAACCGGGGATCGCTGTTTCATGATGCGGCCTTTGCGCAGATTCTCAAGGAACGGCTCAAGGAAATCTCGGTGGCGCACCGCGATGCCGCCGCCGTGGACCGGGTGCTGGATCTGCGCCGGAGCAAGAGCCGTGAGTTTTTCGATGAAATTGCCGGGCGGTATGGAACCTTGACCGAACCGGGGGGGGGCTGGCAGGCGCTGGCGGCTGCATTGGCGGCGGGGTTTGCCGGACAGCGTGTTGCGGATCTGGGCTGTGGCGAGGGCTATCTTGCCTTATTGCTGGCACGTTTTGCGGCGAAGGTGATTGCTTTCGACCAATCGGAAAAAATGCTGAAGCTGGTCGGCGAAAAGGCTGCGGAACAACATAGTTCAGAACGGCTCGATCTACGGATAGGCATTCTAGAGGAGCTGGATCTTTCCGGTGAAGCACTCGATGCGGTTTTCCTGAGTCAGGCACTGCACCATACTTCCAACCCGGAGGATGTGATTCGCGCGGCCGCAACCGGGCTTAAACCCGGAGGGAAATTGATCATTCTCGATCTCGTCCGCCATGAGCATGAGTGGGCTCGCGAGCAGTGGGCCGACCAGTGGCTCGGTTTTGATCCGCTTGAAATCCGTGGATGGTTGAGTCAGGCGGGGATCGAACCTCTGGTGCTCGATTCACTGCCGGGTTCGACCCCCGACCTTTCTGTATTAATGGTCGTGGGTGAAAAACAAAATCTGAAATCTAAAACCTGAAAGACAAAGGAGTGTTGAAATGGCTGCAAAAAAGAAACCGGTAAAAAAGAAAAACGACTATGTAATCGCTGATATTTCACTGGCCGCGTTTGGCCGCAAGGAGATGGAGCTGGCGGAATATGAAATGCCGGGGCTGATGTCCCTTCGCGCAAAATACGGGAAAGAAAAACCGCTCAAAGGTGCCCGTATCACGGGGTCGCTGCATATGACGATCCAGACGGCGATGTTGATTGATACGTTGGAGGAACTCGGTGCAAAGGTGCGGTGGGCGAGTTGCAATATTTATTCAACGCAGGATCATGCCGCTGCGGCCATTGCCAAAGCCGGTACGCCGGTCTTTGCGGTCAAAGGAGAAACGCTGGAGGAATATTGGGAATATACGGACCGCATTCTTGATTGGGGCAACGGAAAAGGGCCGAACGTGATTCTTGACGATGGCGGCGATGCCACCATGTTTGTTCAACTCGGTGTAAAGGCTGAGAAGGATCCGTCGATTCTAGACCGGAAGCCGGAAAGTATTGAAGAAGGTGTGCTTTACGCCCAGCTCAAGAAGGCGCTGAAGAAGGATCCGAAACGTTTCTCGCGTATTGCGAAGGGTATCCTCGGGGTCAGCGAAGAAACCACGACGGGTGTTCATCGTCTCTACCAGTTGGCTGAAAAGGGCGAACTCCTTTTTCCGGCGTTCAACGTAAACGATTCGGTAACCAAATCCAAATTCGACAACCTGTATGGTTGCCGCCACTCGCTCGTCGACAGCATCATGCGTGCGACCGATGTCATGCTTTCCGGCAAAGTGGCCGTTGTGGCGGGCTATGGTGATGTGGGCAAGGGGTGTGCTCAGTCGCTTCAAGGGCAGGGTTCCCGGGTGATCATTACCGAAATCGATCCGATCTGCGCGCTGCAGGCTGCGATGGAAGGCTATGAGGTCATGAACATGGACGATGCCTGTCTGATCGGTGATGTGTTTGTTACGACCACCGGTTGCTCGGATGTTATTACAGAACGCCACATGAAGAAGATGAAGGACATGGCGATCGTGTGCAACATTGGCCACTTCGACTCCGAGATCCAGGTCGAGAAAATGAAGAAATACAAGTGGACCAACATTAAGCCGCAGGTGGATAAGATCACCTATCCCAACGGAAGCAGCATCATCCTGCTGGCCGAAGGGCGCTTGGTCAATCTGGGTTGCGCAACGGGGCATCCGAGCTTTGTGATGTCCAACAGCTTCACCAATCAGGTGCTGGCACAGATGGAGTTGTACTGCAATCAGGGAAAATATCCGATTGGAGTCTACACGCTACCGAAGATTCTGGATGAGGAAGTGGCTCGGCTGCACCTCGAAAAGATTGGTGTGAAGCTGGATACCTTGACGAAAAAGCAGGCGAAGTATCTGGGCATACCTCAGAACGGCCCCTTCAAGCCAGAGCACTACCGATACTAATCGGCGGTCGGACTTAGGCTGAAGGCCCAGATCCCGCTCTTTCTACTTCAGGTAGAAGGGCGGGTTTTTTTTGCGATGGAATCGTCTAATTGAACGTGCTTTCCAGTCTATTGGTTCCCTTTTTCAATCATGGGAAAGAGAGCGTCGGCCAGCATTGCGGCACCTTCGACTCCGAGATGTACCGGATCTTTCGGGTTGTCCGCGCGAAGGTTTTTTGCGGAGGTGATGGCATCCCCTTTCACGAGGTGCAGGTTGGGGTCGGAGGCTTGCCGGGACTTCACCAGTCCCGCCAGGGTTTCGCGGAACTGGTCTGCGGTGAAACCTGTTTTTTCGCTCGTCGGCTTTTTGGTGTAGAGCAGCGTGATGCAGTAGATCGGGGTTTCGGGATGGTTGGCGCGGATGGCATTGAGTAGCTCGCTGTATTTTTTTGCCGTATGCTTCAGGCGTTTTCCCGTCGAAGTGCAGACCGACCAGCACTCAGGAGCTGGGTTATGAATGATTCTAGGCGAGATCCCAACGACCACACCGGTCCAAGCCCAGAAGTTCTTCGATCGGCGCAATAAGCACCTCAAGGCAAGTTCCGCTAATCGTATTGCCGCTCCGCTCCGCAAGCGGTCACGCCGGCGACGTGGGTGGTAGTGACCTCGACCCAGTTGAATACAAATGTCTACAAGCACCCCAATTTGGGGTGTTATACGACCTTGATAGCTTAGATTAAGGGGACTCGAACTTCCTATTGTACCGCCCAAACAGACAAATAAGAACCGCA
>JAOZKS010000387.1 GCA_029935255.1 Pontiella sp. | reverse complement strand
TGTGAATATAGGCATCGACGGCGTCGATCACGCATTCGATGGTTTTTAGATAGGTATTGAACAACTCTCCAACGGCAACATCCTTCGCCTTCTGCGTGCCGTCCTTCAAATCCTGCACGGTCTGGAACACCGCCCCGTCGAACTCCAGATGCGCGGCCAGCTGCTCCAGTGCTGCAAACTTTTTCTGAGGAACCTGGTCTTCGAACAGCCGCAGCGACGCGCGGAATAGCACGAGGAAGGTCGAGAGCGACTGGGTCATCAGATCGGCCACGGCCTTGGACTTGCCCTGCGTCAGCAGATAGCTCTGCCGCAGTCGGATCAGCTTTCCGCGCAGTTCATGTTCGATTTCCAGCCGCAGGTTTTTGGTGTCGATTTCCAGCCCCGCAACCAGATCCTCTCCATGCAATACCTTATGGCATTCGCGGATATCGAGCAGCTCGATCGGAAAGACATCGGTCGCCTGGTCCAGCCGCTCTTCGGTGAAAAGCATCGGTGCGGGATTGCCAGCCTTCGCCCACGCCGTCGCGGTTTTCGAGAGGGCGTTGAGCGTTTCAAGGCCGAGGTCTTCGGTTACGACCAACACGTTATAGTCCGACTTTTTCTCCACACGGTCTCCCGCCGCCGCCGAGCCATACAGAATCACCGACTTCAGCCCCTTCGGGCAGGCCTGCTTGAGTTCTTCCACTAGTTTTTCAGGCTTCATATAATGCTTCTCCTTTAAAATCACCACCCGCCACTCGATCCCCCGCCGCCGGACATGCCGCCGCCAAAACCACCGCCCCCACCGAATCCCCCGCCGCCGGAGCCATAGCCCCCGCCCCGCCCGCCGCTCAACAAGAGGAGCATGGCCAAATGGGGATGGCGAATAGCGAACAGAATAAAAAAGATGGCGAGGATCAGCGTGACGATCGGGTTGCCCTTGCGCCCGGTGGAGGTGTTGGTTCGGTAGCGCGTCGCCGCACCCGTCAGCGTTACGTTGTATTCCTTTGCCACTTCCTGCGAAAGGGCGGCCACTCCCACCACAATCCCTTTACCCGGCTGGCCCGCCTTAAAATACGGGGTGATGACATCGCGACGGATGCGTCCGGCCTTCGCATCGGGGATCGCGCCTTCGAGGCCGTAGCCCACTTCAATCCGCATTTTACGATCCTTCATCGCGGCGAGGAACAACAGTCCATTATCCTTGCCCCTCTGCCCAATGCCCCACTTTTCAAACAAGCGGTTGGCAAAGTCGTCGATCTCCCCGCCGTCGAGCGATTGAATCGTCACAACGGCCAACTCCGCACCGGTTTTTTGCCGAAGCTCAGTAATCATTGAAGTCAGCTGCTGCTCTTCGGAGGCGGAAATAACGTTTGCAAAATCGCTCACAAAGCCGCTCGGTTGCAAGCTATTGAGCAGTTGATCGGATGCCTGCGCAAGCGAGGAGACTGCCAGCAACAAGATAATGGGGAGTATTCTTTTGATGAATCGCATGCGGGGGAGAGTACCGCAGAGGCCACGATACTCAATTACAATATTTAGCCCTTATTACCCTCATCCGAATCTGGAGAGAGGAGGACATCGAGGCCTTCGAAGGCGGAGAACCCGCCCGCTTGGAAGGATTTCTCGGCACCGCCATAGCCTTTCATCTTGTGCTTTTCGTGCTCGTTGTCGTGGCAGTAGATACAGAGGAGTTCCCAGTTGCTTCCGTCGGGCGGATTGTTTTCGTGGTTGTGGTCCTTGTGGTGGACGGTCAGCTCCTTGAGCCCCTTGCCCGAAAACTCGCGGCTGCAACTGCCGCAGACGTGCGGGAACATTTTGAGTGCGCGGGCCCTATATCCCTTTTCCTTGTCCGCCAATTCGCGGTACATGTTTTCGAGTGCATTGTTTTTTTTCTGCATCATGGTCTCTCTAAATCTTTGGGCTTTTCCGTTAGATACATAACCACAGATGACGGCGGATGTACAAGGGGATCATATCCGTGTTTGTCGTACGTAATTCAAAGGCGGTTCACCTTGTTTGCGGCTCTTTTTTCACCTATCCTTATGACTTTTAGTTTCCACCTCTAATTCAATAGGAGTTGTGCCCGATGAAAAAAGACTACAGTAGCTACCTCGAAACCACCCCCGATGCAGCAGGAAACTTTGGCGAATATGGCGGTGCATTTCTTCCCCCCCAGCTCGAAGGACCGATGAAGGATATCCACGACGCCTACCTTAAGATCAGCCAGTCGGCCGACTTCATTAACGAGTTGCGCTCCATCCGCATCCACTATCAGGGACGCCCGACCCCCACCTACCACGCCAAACGCCTCTCCGAGTTCTGCGGCGGCGCATCGATCTACCTCAAGCGCGAGGATCTCAACCACACCGGTGCGCACAAGCTCAACCACTGCATGGGCGAAGGCCTGC
The DNA here is from genome assembly GCA_029935255.1 of Pontiella sp. Lineage (GTDB taxonomy): Bacteria > Verrucomicrobiota > Kiritimatiellia > Kiritimatiellales > Pontiellaceae > Pontiella. The sequence goes on along the minus strand of JAOZKS010000387.1, from coordinate 337 downwards.
TCGCCAAATATATGGGCAAGAAAAAGCTGATTGCCGAAACCGGTGCGGGTCAGCACGGCGTCGCCCTCGCCACCGCCGCCGCCTACTTCGGCCTCGAATGCGAGATCCACATGGGCGAAGTCGATATCGCCAAAGAGCACCCCAACGTCATCCGCATGAAGCTGCTCGGCGCCAAGGTCGTACCCGTTTCATTCGGCCTTAAAACCCTCAAGGAAGCCGTCGACTCCGCCTTCGGAGCCTATCTTGAGGACCCCGAAACCACGATCTACTGCATCGGCTCCGTCGTCGGCCCGCACCCCTTCCCGATGATGGTGCGCGACTTCCAGCGCGTGGTCGG
>JAOZKS010000386.1 GCA_029935255.1 Pontiella sp. | reverse complement strand
TAGTCGGCCGTTTGGCCTTCGCCGAGCAGGTTCATGGGGATGAGGGCGAATTGCGAGGATGCGCCGCCGGTCATGAAGAGCACGCTGTAGCCTTCAGGAATGTTCAAGAGCTCCTTGATGTTGGCGATGGTTTCGTCATGCACGGCGGAATATTCCTTGCCGCGGTGGCTCATTTCCATGATGGACATGCCGGTGCCCTGGTAGTCGACGAGTTCCGCTTGTGCTTCTTTAAGTACCTCTTCCGGTATGGTGGCCGGACCCGCTGAGAAGTTATATGCTCTCATTTTAAAGACCCTTACTTGGTTGGTTAAAGATTGGATTAAACGCGGAACCTACCAATTCAGTGAAATCGCTCCAACTTCAAAATGCAGGCAGTTTCGTGTAATCAAACTCTGTGTGGTCGGAAGGTACAGTTCGTTGCTGGATACTTTGTTATTTCAGTCCGATGCTCAACTGGATGAAGAGGGGTTCTCCATATGTGCCGAGTTGAAGAGGGATGGTTTCGTCTTCGGCCCCGGTTATGGTGAGCGGTGGAATTGTATCCCAACCGGCCTGAAGATCGTTTGATAGGTAGAGGGTGTAGGAAACTTTCGAGGAGCCAAGGCCGAGTTTAAAGGTGGCCGTGATGTTTCCGCTGTTGGAGGCGATGGTGAAGAGGCCGTCGGTTTCCGCGACGGTTGGAGAGCGTTTGAGGGCATATTCCGCAATGTTTGAGAGTCCGTCTCCGTCGGGATCGTCGCGCAGGCTGCGGGCGGTTTCCCCGTCCCAGTTGATCGAGTGAACCCACGTGTCGAAGTCGATGAACGAGGAGATGGTTCCGGCAACGTTCGTGGCATACATGGCGGCTCCGCTTTCACTGAAGTTAACGACATCGGCCATGAAGTTGATCCCGCTGATGGTTTCTCCTTTCACCAGGTGCAGGGCTCCGTCGCCGGATCCAATACGGGTGTCGACCAGTCCTTCGATGGCATCACGAACCTGTGCGATGGTAACGCCGGTGCTGGAATTTGTTGCATTGATGGTATATGTCGGCGTGCAGCAGAAGATCTGGGCATTCGGTTGCCGGGTTCGTGCGTTGTCGAGCAGGGTGTTGTAGTCGTTGGTAATCGTTGCCAATGAGTTGCTGCCCGTCCAGAAGTCTTCATAGCCGGAAAGTATCCAGAGAAAATCCATGTTCGCGTAGAGCGACAGTTGATCTGCAAGGGTTGGGTTGATCTGGTCGTTTGCTATGGCCAGGTTTTGCAGGGTGGCATCCAGCATTTCGGTAACCTGGAAGGGATAACTCTTGTAGGTGGCGGAACCTTGTCCCGTTCCATGGGTAATCGAGTCCCCGATAAAACCGATGTGGGTTGCCTGTCCCGGATCGCCGGATTCAAGAACCAACCCTTCCTTGAGTTGCAATTTCGATAGGATCGGGTTGGCAAAACTCGGAAGGATTAGGTCGTAGCGAACCAGATCCCCGGGTGCACTTTGGCTGACGAGCTCGATGAGGACTGAACTGTCGTTGGTGGTTACGGAGATCACGTCGGCCAGCAGACCATTTTGATAGACGGCGAATTCCGATCCGAGGTTGAAGTCGGCGGACTGGTAGTCGAAGGTGAGCCAGGCTTGGCGGCTGCGTGTAAAGAAGGTCAACTTGACACCGGCGGTTGTCTTTGCTTCCGGAGGCATGCTGTCCGGGTTGTTGAACCGCCAGAAGTTGATTCCGTTGGTGTTGTTCCATGCGAATGGTGCACCTTGGATGTATAGGTTGGTTGAGGTTAATGGAATTTCTGTTCTCAGCAGGCTTTCTGAATCCAGTTCGCCGGGGGCGTAGATCGGGCCGGTGTTGGCGGACCATTCGTCGATGGCGGCACTCATGGATAAGACCACATCAGGGTGTGAAGCGACAATGTTTGTCAGGTTATCGGGGTCAAGATATTCGTTGAATAACAGGGTGTCGTTTGCTCCTTTGATCAGGCGATATTCATTGCTGATAGCCGCGACAAAATGTTCGGCTCCATGGGGAAAGATTTCAGCAAAGGCAATATCCCGTTCATAGGTGCCGTTACCTGTGAGTAGCGGAATCAGGCTTTTATGCCGACTTCGCACGGCTTTGTCGGCTTCGGATGCCCGGGCGACCTCAAGCGCGGTCGGAATCAGGTCTTGTACTTCCACGCAATTACTCACGACAACGTTCTGCTGGAAGCCTTTGGGCCACGAGATGATTAGGGCGGGGTTGGTGACTTGGCGGAAGAGGGTTCCTTTGTTTTGCCGGTAGTGGTCGCCCTGCATGACGCCGTGGTCGGAGAAGAAGACGATGATGGTATCTTCGAGCATGTTGTTGGCGGCCAAAGCCTCTTTGAGGGTGCCTATTTTTTTGTCAAGACAGCCGATGCTTGCGCAGAACCCCGCTTGGCCGTTCTTGATTGCTTGTAGGTTCGCAGGATTGTCGGGGTCGAAAAACCTGACATCTTGCACGAGGTTGCTGGGGGCCACATAGGTGGGGATCGTGCCCCCGGGCATGTTGGTCGAGTCGTATATTCTATATTCTTCCTGGGCATCGTATGGGCCGTGCGGCAGGCTGTAGTTCAGCCAGAGCATGAAGGGTTCTTCCTCTTTATAGCCGGTGAGGAAATTTATGGCTTCACGCGTAAAGAAGCCATCGAGGTAGTCTTCCTCGTGCAGAGTGGAGATGCTTTCCGGGATAAGGAAACGCTCCAGCATTTCCTCGTTGCGTAGGTGGGGGAAATAC
>JAOZKS010000090.1 GCA_029935255.1 Pontiella sp. | reverse complement strand
CCGGCAGCGGCCTGCTCACCGGCGGCATCTCCTCCTCCGCCGGGGTTTCGCCCAGTGCCACCGAGGAAGTCTTTGTTGCGCCCTACAACGACCTCGCCGCCGTGCAGGAAATCCTCAAAACTAATGGCGACGAAATTGCCGCCGTAATCGTCGAACCCATCGCCGGAAACATGGGACTGGTCGAGCCCGTCGAAGGCTTCCTCGAAGGCCTCCGCGCCGCCACCGCCGACTGCGGCACCCTGCTCATCTTCGACGAAGTCATCAACGGCTTCCGCCTCGGCCCAACAACCTACGGCAACATGGCTGGAATCACCCCCGACCTCACCACCCTCGGAAAAATCATAGGCGGAGGCATGCCGATTGGCGCCATTGGCGGCAGTGTTAAAATCATGTCGTCGCTCGCCCCGCTCGGCCCCGTCTATCAGGCTGGCACACTCAGCGGCAACCCCGTTGCCGTCGCCGCCGGCATGAAGACACTTGAAATTCTGCGCGACGAAAATCCGTATTCGCAAATGGAAGCCTTAGGCAAACGATTGGCCGACGGCATTGACCGCATCGCCACCGAAAAAGGATTGGATCTGCATTGCGCCCAGCGTGGCGGCATGTTCACCCCGTTCTTCAGGAAGGAAGCCGTCCACAACCTCGACGACTCCAAAGCGTGTAATCAAAAAGCCCACGCGCGCTACTTCCACCACATGCTCGACCACGGGTTCTACACGCCCCCCAGCGGCTTCGAAGTCGCCTTCGTCTCTGCCGCCCACACCGAAGCCGACATAGACGACTTTATCCAGACGATGGGAAAGTTATAACCCCCCGATAAAACCGCCGACCGCTCCACTCGGAGAAAATACCATCAATCCTTTTAGGAAAAATCCATTTTCTTCATTTCCCTGCTTTTTAGCAGGTTGAAGAATATGGCCCCCCTCCCAGAGCATCTATATCGCTTAATTACCCCGATCGGGGTAATTAAGCGATATAGATGCTGAGTGTGCGAAGGGCGGTTTCGGGGCGGTGAGGCTGATCTGTTTTCGAAATCAAGCGTGCAGGAGCACCTTGTCGACGCAGGCGATTTCGAAGGTGCGGCGCCGACTTTTCGGAGAGGTTGGCGATGGACATGGATACTCCCTCGTCCTGTGTCGCCTTCTTAAGGAAATGAGGAATCCAAGGCCGGAGCTGTCGATAAAATCGAGCTGTACGGCATCGACTTCCACAGATTTTAGAATGCCCTGCTCCTGTAGTTCCTGATGGATAAACTCGGCCTCCTTTTCAAAATCAGGAAGCGTAACTTCCGTGAGTTCCATCGACTCCGCAAGAACGCTTGCCATGGCCTGCACCACAGTACCGTCATCCGCCAAGCGCATAAGCGGGCATCAGGTGTAGCACCAGCGATTTCAGAAACGCGGCGACGGGTAAAGCACTACCCATATGGTGTTTTCTTCCCTCCTTTTTATCGAGAATGAGGGAAGTCTTCGTAGGCTTTCTCATTTATGCAACAAGCACTTTCCCCAATTGCGATATTTTTGGAAATTTACCGATTCGCCAGCAACAAAACCCTACTATTTATCCTATTTTTCCTAAAATCATCAGATAATGCAACGCTGGCATGTGTATTGCTTAACCTAGGTTTTTATTTACTGACTTTTCTTCTTATCAACACCTTGTTTAGTATTATTCGTTATAGCATGAAAATTTATCTTAGCTTAAGATCTTTTAACATGAAAGTAGACATGATGTATGACCGATCAGGAATGACTTTGGTGGAACTTATGGTTTTCATGTCTCTGACTTTATTTCTGTTGGGTGGCGTGATTCCGGTTGCATTACAGGCATCGCAGGTGGACAAGGATGGCGAGGAAAAGCTGGCAGCGTTCTTTGCCTGTAAGTCTGCGCTGGAAAAACTCCAGGGGACTGATTTTGATAAGTTAACCGAGCCCGGCTCCAATTTTCATCCGAAAGAGAATAAGAGTAACATATATATACGCAAAAGAAACCATATTCCTTTTCATACCCGGGGAGGCCTGTTCCATACGGAGCTCAAGGCGACTGAACGCACTGAGCTCATCTATGGGTCAACTGGGGATAGCACAAACTGTTCGGCCAAAGTGACCATGAAGTGGAAGGCCAGTCGAGGGGCAAAAAAAGTGGCTAACATCAAAGAGTCTGCCCATACGGTATTATATCCATGATTTTAAAAAGAGACGGACGTTGCACATCGAGATTCGATGAGCCAAGAAAATGCAAGCAAGGGTTTACCTTAACCGAGGTGATGGTAACCATGGGACTGTTCAGTATTTTTGTGCCAGGCATTTTGGCAACATCAATATACCTGACAGGGCTGAGTACCAGCGGAGTGAATCACAATGTGGCGGTGGCGAAAGCACGCACTTTCCAACAATTTTTTATACGTAACATCAATGCTAGCAGCGATAATACCCGAGTTCAAAATGACGGCAATAAAGTGCTTCTTGAACTGTATAATAAATCGCTAGGGACCTGGGAAACGGCTGCGCTCTGCTATCTCCCAGAAGAAAAGAAAATCGTATTTTTCCCCCCTTCTCCGGAAGGGCCATCAAGCAATCTTAATTCTCTTGTAACCCATGCCCATCAAAACGGGAAAAAACCTGTCTTTGAAGCCGAACAAATAGATGGCATCAATGGCGTGAGATGCAACCTCTTTATTGGAAAGTCACCTCCTGATAAAAAGGACAAAGTCGCCGGATTGTTTGTTACCCCTGGGGTCTTTCTGAATCTAAGTGCAACACCACGCAACAAAGGGCCGGAGCAATGAAAGAGACCACCACACACAACACCAAAAGGAAGTCACGTTCTGGCGGCATTGCCATCGCCCTCCTGCTGATCACATTCGCTCTGTCCGTCGGGATTGCTTCCTATTTAAAATTGTCGATGAACAATGCCAGGCTCACCTATCAGGTCATTGACCATCAGAGGGCGCGAATATTCGCTGAAAGCGCACTGGATGCAGCCAATGATCAATCTCGTCAGATCATTGCGGAGCGCGCGCGCGGCCTTTCTTCCGAATCACTCCAATATGATCTGAATGATATCGAAAAACCTGTATTCAAGGGTTCCTATTCCAACTATGTCATAGATGTTTTTTCGGTGGATGCTTCTGGAGATTTTATCTCAACAAATGTCAACGGAAAGCTGATTGAAATTCTGGATATGACCAATACAACCGGGGTCATTAATATAAATACCGGTATAAAGTCTGCTTTCAGAGAAGTCGTTCGCGTAACCCGGGAGCCCTTTCTCCGATATGCCATTTTTTATGATGGGCTGCTGGAGCTACATCCCGGCCCCGCAATGACCGTGAATGGCGATGTTCGCTGTAACAGCGGAATAGAACTCTGGGCCTTCTCGGCGCTTAATTTGAAAGGAACGTTACAAGGCACGAGCACATTGGATATCTTTTGCGCGGGCAAGGCGGATAACTATAGCAACGAGGATGAAAGAACGAAGGCAGCGAAGAAAATTAAAGTCTATGTCGACGGCGACCCAAGACCCTTTTTTCAGGGCAATTCGGTGCTGGATACTCGGTCCAGTAACTGGACCAGCCGATCAAAAACAGTGTGGGAGGATTGGGTCGAAGTCGGGGAAAAAGTGAGTCCCTTGAAGCCGCCTATCGAGAATCACGAAAATCTTCATTCATTAATTGAACCTCTCACCCCCACAGATTCGCAAAGTTTAAGAAAAGAAAAACTTGCAGGTAAGGCGAATATCTATATCCGCGTTGATGAAAACGGGGATATTACAGTAGGGGACGAACCCATTCTTCCCGAAGAGATTGCGCAACCGGAAGTTAAGGATTTCGATACCGGAGTCTACACGATTGACAACGAGGGCTGGATCAAGGTTCATGACGCTTATTACGATCCAAGGGAAAGTGAAAGTGCCTATATATCCGGAATCAATAATTCAACCCCACAGCAAATGCAAATGGTCGATATCTATCTGGATAAGTTACTGGCATCTTATCCTAACCGCCCGATTATTTATATTGAGGTTGAGGATCTGCCCGCTGGCTCTCCGAAGCCCGCTGTAAGACTCCGCAATGGCCGTGACTTGAGTGGAGGCGGGAATGCAAGAGGTCTAACCATTGCCACCCACCGTACGTTGTACGTTGAGGGAGATTTCAATAACGCAAGTGGAATGCCCGTGCTCATTGCCGCTGATAATCTCACCATTCTGTCGAATGCTTGGGATGACCAAAATGCGGATGATTTTTCGGATCAGATGAAACCTGATAAAAAGGCATCAAGCACCTCTCTTGATGCGGCCTTGATGATTGGATACGCCGACCCCGAAAATCTGAGGGGAAAGAAGGGTTCTACCTACACCGGAGGGGCCCACAATCTCGTTCGTTATCGGGAAAACTGGGGAGGAATCGATTATCATTCCACCGGCTCATACATGAGCCTGTGGCACGCCACGGACTCTCATTGCGTGACTAAGGCTGGAACAACCTATAATCCGCCTAAGCGCCACATAACTTATGATACTCGCTTCAGAACGAAGCAACCACCGGGTATGCCCATCGGGTATTCGAAACCAGAGGTGCTCTATTGGGAAGAGATCGACTGGGAAACGGCAAAGCAATCAGGAAACCAGCTGTGACCCATTCACCATCCTCTTTTAGCATTCATCCAGAAGGTCGGGTCCAATCTAAGCCCCCCCCCCCGGTTCAAGGCAATTCGCACAACGCATTCAGACCCCGACTTTTATTGATTCTCTTTACCCTGCTATCCCTCGGAATCACCCTGTTTTTTTCTATATCGAAGACCGTGAAAACCAATAGACTTTCTGAGTTTAAGGAGAAGAGGGCTCTGACTGAAACGGCGTATAACAACGCTACGGCAGACCAAAAAACCGGCATGCTGGCGGTCTCCATGTTAAACGAACTGGAAGGGTGGGCACGCATCACGCCGGCACCCATCCAACTTCTGGAACAGCTTTCCCGCCTTCCTGAAGATCTCGCATTAAAATCTATTTTTCTTGATCGGTCCTTTTTGTATCGGCCATTACCGGAAAATATGAAAAGCCGGTTTTTCAAGTATTCCCTTTCTTTGGCAGGCAGCGCCATTGTTGAGCTGGCCGATTCTGGCAACGGCCAGGGAAAGTATGCCTTCCCCGCTTTTTTTGATCAGACAAACACCGACCTTGCCTTCCGCTTTATCATAGAAGTCCCTGAAATTTATGATGAATTCTCGCCACGTTCGCCCGGTCAATGGCGAATAACATCCTCGCTGCATACGGAAAAGGTCTGGCACGATCATTTATCGGAGAGCGCCGCATCCCAATAAATATCCAGCCCTACGCGATTTTAAACCACGATGAACTCGACACATATTCATAAACTAATTTTCGGAGCCTTGGCCTTCTCTTTTGCAGCCAACGTAGTGCTATGGTTTAACAACTTGGCATTGGATCATAAGCTGGAGAAGGTAAGTCAGGAAATCGAGTACTTTGAGCACAACACCTCTAAAATTCTCTCAACCATCCCCAAACTGAAACAAGCTGCGCAAAAAGTATTGGATCTCTCCAATCAGAAATTTGCTCCGAACAAAGAGCCCGCATCCTGGTGTGCACAACTGCTTAGCCAACCGTACATAGAATCCAGCTTCAAGGTAAAAGTTAAAGTCCACAGACGAGAACTCCCTTTTGGAATGGACACGCCATGGACACTCCGGCAGATCGATAAATATGTACATCCCAGCTTAGTTCCTTACATGGTGCATATGGATCTAAACGGAACCCTCAACCAGATTATTCAGTACTTAACAGACATCGACCGACACAACCGTTCCATGGTGATCTGTCGTCTGGATCTCGCCCCAGAAGAACAAGGTGATCGACTCGTCGGAACAGCAACCATTTCCTTCCCTCAACCCTTCTATGACAAAGATTCAAACCAGATCCAACGATTTGTGAAACGTTGATTGCCCACACGACCTCAGGCGTGTAGCAGAACCTTGTCGACGCGGGCGATTTCGAAGGTGCGGCGCGGCTTTTCGGAGAGGTTTGCGATCGCCATGGATACGCCTTCGTCTTGCGTGACTTTCTTGAGGGCGATGAGGAAGCCGAGGCCGGCGCTGTCGATAAAATCGAGCTGGGCGGCATCGACGGATACGGTCTTGAGGATCCCCTGCTCCTTCAGTTCATGGTGGATAAAGTCGGCTTGTTTTTCGAAGTCGGGCAGCGTGGCGGCGGTGAGCTCCATCGGCAGTTCGAGGGTGAGCAACCCTTCTTCATACACGGTTCCTCCTTCCATATGCTCCGTGAGGTTGACGAGGATGCTCTCCACTTCGTCCATGCGTGCGGCGATGTCGAAATAGTCGGTGAGACCGCAGGTGAAAAGCAAGCGCTTCACTTTCGGCCGTGGCGCATAGAGAATTAAGCGCTTGCCGTTGGCGCGGCTGAGTTTATTCACTTCCAACAGCGCCCCCAGCTCCAAGCTGTTGAGCCACGGAATCGGATGGATATCGAGCACGATGTTTTTTCGGGTGGTTTCGGAGAATGCGGCGACGAACTGACGGGCGGTCTCTTCGGTTGCCAAGGCCTGAAAGCGCTCGACCACCGCCCCAAGGGATTCCAGTCTCTTCCGCTCGGCGTTCTCCAGAGTCTGGAAGGATACAGGTTTGTCGGGCATCCGATGGATCAGCCACATTTGCCGACTGGCCGAAAGAAGGAAGCGCATGTTGGCGACATAGCGGGAGAATAAGCGCTTGGGATTGCGGCAAACCCGCCAGAGCCACTCCAGATGTATGTGCTGAAGCCAAACCGGCGAGCGCTTTTGCTCGCCGGTGATAAAATCGAGCGAACCTCCCACACCCATGGATACGGGAACGTTCCAGCCTCGGACATGCATGCTGATGAACTTGTCCTGTTTGGGTGCGCCGAAGGCCACGAAGAGGATGTCGGGCCTGGCATTTTCCAAGCGTTGAAGAATGGCGCGGTGATCCATTTCCAGCAAGGGGGCGAAGGGAGGTGAATAGGTTCCAGCCACTTTCAAATCGGGGTGGCGCTTCTTCAGGATCTTCATCGCCTGCCTGGCCACGCCGTCGGCCGAGCCCAGTCCGTAGATTTTGAAGCCCTCCCTGGCGGCCCGCTCCGCCAGCAGAGGGGTGAGGTCGCTCCCCGTTACACGGTCTTTCAGTGGCGGGCCGAAAAAAGGAGAAAGCTTCACGATGGGGAAGCCATCGGCCAGCACAAGGTCGGCATCGATCAGCAAGCGCTGCACCTCGGGATCGCGCCACGCCTGAGTGACAAAGTCGAGGTTGGCTGTGGCAATGTTGGCCGGGCGCCCGGAGCGTACGCGCGCAACCATCCAGTCGACCGCCTCTTCGAACGTGACGTTGTGAAACGGCACCCCGAAGATGGCCAGCGGTACCGGAGCTGGGTCATGGCTATCCATATCAAGGAGATATGCTATCGACAGAACCTAGTCGATACAAGGTTTTACAAGGATTGATAATGCTTCCAGACCTTAAAAGAATTGGTACCAAAGGGAGCGTTAATCCCTGCTTGAGGGGGGAATGGAAATACAGTAGTTTTCCTGCTCATTTTGTAACCCGGAAAATAATAATGAACTTTTTTTTGAAGAAGATACTTGGCTCGAAAAACGAACGCGACCTGAAAAAGATGCAACCGCTCGTGGCGCGCATCAACGGGTTCGACGAGGAATATAAGGCCCTCACAGATGAGCAACTACAGGCTAAAACCGGAGAATTCCGTGAACGCCTAAAAAACGGCGAAACCCTTGAAGAAATTGAGTGCGAAGCCTTTGCCGTTGTCAAAAACGCGGCACGCCGCCTTTGCGGTACCGAGGTGGATGTATGCGGTCACCCCATCGGCTGGGAAATGGTCCATTTCGATGTTCAGCTCATCGGCGGGCTGGCAATCCATAAAGGAATGATTGCTGAAATGGCCACCGGCGAAGGCAAAACGCTGGTCGCCACGCTGCCGGTCTACCTCAACGCGCTCGCCGGCAAGGGTGCGCACGTCGTCACCACCTCCGACTACCACTCACAGCGCGACTCCGAATGGATGGGCCATCTATACACTTGGCTCGGCCTCACCGTCGGTTGCCTGAAAAACATGATGCCGCCGCCGCAGCGCCGGGATATGTATTTGTGCGATATCACCTACGGCACCAACTCCGAATTCGGCTTCGACTATCTGCGCGACAACATGGCCTACCGCCCCGAAGATATGGTGCAGCAGCAAGGCCACAACTTTGCCATCGTCGATGAAATCGACTCCATCCTCATCGACGAAGCCCGAACCCCACTCATCATTTCCGGCCCCGCCCCCTACTCTTCCACGCAGTATGCCGAACTCCAACCCGCCGTGGCCCGGCTGGTCAAGCGCCAGCGCGACTTTTGCTCCCGCCGGCTCCTGGAAGTCAAGGAGCACCTTGACAAGGAAGAGGACGACGAAGCCGCGATCAAGATGTATCAGGTGTTCGAGGGAATGCCCAAAAACAAGCAACTGATGCACATGATCGAAGATGTCAGAATCCGCAAGCTACTGGAAAAAACAAAAATGTCCATGCTGGCGGACATGCGCAAGGAAGAGGCGCGCGAGTTGCGTCAGGAGCTGTTCTTCACCATCGACGAAAAAGGCCACGATGCCGGCCTGACCGAGAAGGGTTGTGAAGAGCTCAACCCCAACGATCCGGAAATGTATGTCTTGCCCGACATGGTTTCCGCCATGGCCGAGCTCGATGGCAACACCAACCTCTCCCCAGAGGAAATCATGGAAAACCGCCGATCCATTCAGGACGAATTTGCCCTCCGCAACGAGCGGGTTCACGCGGTCGACCAGCTGATCCGCGCCTATAGCGTCTACGAAAAAGATGTTGATTACGTGGTTCAGGATAATCAGGTTATGATCGTCGACGAGCACACCGGCCGCCTGATGGCCGGCCGCCGCTGGAGCGATGGGCTGCACCAGTCCATCGAAGCGAAAGAGGGCGTGAAAATCGAGCGCGAAACCCAGACCCTCGCCACCATCACCATCCAAAACTATTTCCGCATGTACGACAAGCTCTCCGGCA
>JAOZKS010000385.1 GCA_029935255.1 Pontiella sp. | reverse complement strand
ATGTACGTTTCATCTCTAAATTCCTATGTGTTCTAAAAAGCAGGCTAAACTACCAACAATTGGCCGCTTGTCAAACCCTATTGAACCACTTTTCCAAGCACGGGAAGTTGCAATTGCCGTTCTTCTCCTGCACCATGCGCGACTATGAAAAACGAGATCAACTTAAGCGGCGGAATCGACCTCGATACAGTGGTTGATAATAAAGAGAAGCGCATTGACGGCCGGAAGGCCGATGAACTGCGCAATGTTAAATTTACCCCGGACTTTATTACCTCGGCCAAAGGGTCGGTGCTGATTGAAATGGGCAATACGCGCGTGATTTGCAATGCGAGCGTGGAGGAAAATGTGCCGGGCTGGATGCGTTTCCAAAAGATTCCCGGCGGATGGCTGACGGCGGAATACAGCATGCTGCCCGGCGCCACGCAGGACCGCACCCAACGCGAAGCCACCAAGGGGAAGATTGGAGGTCGCACGATGGAGATTCAGCGGCTGATTGGTCGATCCCTTCGCGCGGTGGTTGATCTTAAAAAGCTGGGTCGTCGCCAGATCTATCTTGATTGCGATGTAATCCAGGCCGACGGCGGAACGCGCACGGCTTCCATTACCGGAGCCTACGTGGCTCTGAAATTGGCGGTTGCCCGCCTGATGAAAGAGGGCTTGCTCAAGGAAGATCCAATCATCGAAGGGCTCGCGGCCATTAGTGTCGGGATCCACAAGGAAGTGCCGATCCTCGATTTGTGCTACCTCGAAGACTCCGCCGCCGAGGTGGATGCCAACTTTGTGATGACTTCATCAGGAAAGATCATCGAAGTGCAGGGCACGGCCGAAGGTGCGCCATTCAGCAAAGAAGAGCTGATGGAAATGATGACCCTCGCTGAAAAAGGCATCGGCGAACTCGTTGAAATGCAGAACGCTGTGCTGGGCTAAAAGCAACGAACCACGGATGAACCCGGATTATGGATCTGTGTTAATCTGTGGTTCTCTTTATTTTACATATTGGAAACGACGGCGTCGGCGAATTCGGAGCAGGAGAGCCAGGTCGCATCCTCCATCATGTGCGCAAAGTCGGCGGTAACGGTCTTGTTTTGGATCGCTTCATCGATGGCATTAATTACAAGGTCGGCGGCCTCGGGCCATGTCAGGTACCGCAGCATCATTTCTCCGGAAAGTACTAGGGAACAAGGGTTCACTTTATCTTCTCCGGCAATGTCCGGCGCGGTGCCGTGGGTGGCTTCGAAGACGGCCTTGCCATCGCGGTAGTTAATGTTTGCTCCCGGAGAAATTCCAATCCCGCCCACGCAGGCGGCGAGGGCATCGGAAACATAGTCGCCATTGAGGTTGAGTGTGGCAATGACATCGTAGTCCTGCGGCTTGAGCAGAATATTCTGCAGGAAGGCATCGCAGATGCAGTCCTTGACCACAATCTCCCCGCCTGTGTGTGGGTTGATGATCTTATAGATTTTTTCAGTACCGTGGTAGACCGCGCCAAATTCCTCTTCGGCCAGCTCGATACCCCACTGGAGGAAGGCCCCTTCGGTAAACTTCATGATATTGCCTTTGTGCACGATCGTTACCGATTTTCGATCATTGTGGATGGCATATTCGATCGCCGCGCGGATGAGCCGCTGCGAACCGCTCCGCGACACAGGCTTCACGCCGATACCTGAGTCTTCCGGGAAACGGATATTCTTCACGCCCATTTCGTTCTGCAAAAAGTCAATCACCTTGGCCGCCTCGGCCGACTCAGCGGCCCATTCGATGCCGGCGTAGATGTCCTCCGAGTTTTCGCGGAATACGACCATATCGACATGATCGGGATTGTGGACGGGGGAGGGAACGCCGTGGAACCATTTAACGGGTCGCTGGCAGACATAGAGGTCGAGATTTTGCCGGAGGGTCACATTCAAGCTACGGCGTCCTTCGCCTGTCGGAGTGGTAAGCGGGCCTTTGATGGCCACGCAATAGTCCTCAATCGCCGTGAGTGTTTCACTGGGAAGCCAGGTATCTTCGCCATAAACCGCATTGGCCTTTTCGCCGGCGTAGATTTCCATCCATTGGATCTTTTTCTCATTGCCGTAGGCCTTTGCTACCGCGGCATCGAGTATCTTGATCATCGCGGCGGTGATTTCCGGACCCACGCCATCGCCCTCAATGAACGGGATCACGGGCTGATCGGGCACATTGAGGTGTCCATATTCCAACATCGATATTTTGTCGCCCTCGGCAGGGGCTTGGATTTTATCGTAGCTCATCGCGTATTCCTCAGATATGGGGTGAAAAAATGAAAAGCGAATAAATATGATAAACTTATCAATGTAAAGCTGAACGGCTCTTCTAATCCAACTTCTTCTTTTTGGGGTTGCGGCGGGCGTTCTTTTTTGGGGCATCGCTCTGCGCGTGAACTTTATTGCGCTCGCCGGGGGCGAGACGCCAGATCTTTTCCTGGCCTTTATTTCGTTTCATGGCGGCGTGTTCGGGCGAGTGCTTGGCGTGTACGCGGCCGGAATAGTTCATGGTTTGTTCGCTATGGAAGGGATGGTCTTCCACGATTTCGGGTTCCTCGCCAAGATGGGTGAGGATATCGCGCAGATAGGATTTTTCGGTGGGGTCGCAAAAGCTCAGTGCGTGGCCTGAGGCTCCGGCTCGTGCGGTGCGACCAATGCGGTGCACGAACGTTTCTGCTTCGTTGGGCAGGTCAAAGTTAATGATGTGGGAAATGTTTTCGATATCGATCCCGCGCGCGGCGAGGTCGGTGGCGATGAGCAC
>JAOZKS010000384.1 GCA_029935255.1 Pontiella sp. | reverse complement strand
AAGCCTTCGCGGATATCGTCGCCGCCCATTCCATCTTTCTCGTCCTTGATGAGCTTGTTGTTCTTGGCGTAGGCGTTAACCGTGCGGGTGAGCGCGGATCGGAAGCCGGAAAGGTGCGTACCGCCTTCGGTGGTGTTGATATTGTTGGCGAAGGTGAAGATGCTTTCGTTGTAGGCTTCGGTATATTGCATGGCAATTTCAACGATCACATCATCCTTCTCGCGCTCGAAGTAGATCACGTCGGGATGCATGGGCGATTTATTGCGGTTGAGATGCTCAACAAACTCCTGAATTCCGCCGTCATACTTGAAGACCTCCTCGCGGCCGGTGGAATCTTCCCGGAGGGTGATCTTGGTGCCGCGGTTGAGGAAGGCCATCTCGCGCAGGCGGGCGGTGAGAATGTCCCACTGGAAGCCGCTATCGTGCGAGAAGATGGTGTGGTCGGGCATGAAGGTGACCTTCGTGCCGGTCTCGGTGGTCTTTCCGATCGTAACCAGATCAGTGACCTCCGCGCCGCATTCAAAGCGTTGATGATGAATATGACCATCACGCTTTACTTCAACTTCAAGCCATTCCGACAATGCGTTCACGCAGGAAACACCCACCCCGTGAAGACCGCCGGATACTTTATAGGTGTCGGAGTCAAATTTTCCGCCCGCATGCAGAACGGTCAAAACCACGGTGACGGCGGGCTTGCCCTCGGTGGGGTGCATGTCGACCGGGATACCGCGGCCATCGTCTACGACCGACAGCGAGCCGTCTTCGTTAATACAGATTTCGACGTTGGAGCAGTAGCCGGCAAGGGCCTCGTCGATCGAGTTATCGACCACTTCATAAACACAGTGGTGATAACCGCGTGCCCCCGTGTCGCCAATATACATGGCCGGGCGCTTCCGGACGGCTTCGATGCCCTCCAGAACCTGAATATGGTCGGCGCCGTAGCCCGCCGCATCAGGGTTGTTATCCGCCGCATTTTTGCCCGTTCCTACAGGTTTTAGATCGTTTTCTTCGTCAGCCATAGCTGTCCTTTTCCTTTCCGTGGAATTAATCAGGAAAATGTAGCAGATACGGCTCTTTCATAGCAACGGCATTAGGGGGGAAATTACGGAGGAAACGACCGGCGGGCGGCAGCCCGATCCGAAAAAATCCAGCGCCGGGAAAAAGGTTCCTTGTAAACGTCGATTGAGAACGTGCGGCGGCTGGAGGGAACGCTCCGTTGGCCATTAGAGATTGGCCTGCAATCGGGCTTCGAGGAGCGGCAGGGCGTGGTTCCAGCCTTTGGAAAGCGCATGGAGATCGTGCTTGATGCTGGAGCCCTCTTTAAAGCGATCTTCGTTGGTAAGATCCGCGCGTTGCACCAAGGCCGCCTGTTCGTGTTCGAGCTGCCGTTTCCAGAAGAGTAAAATATACCGCTGCGCCAGCTCGATCGGCTTGGTTTCAGCGTCGATCGCGCGGGATTCTTCGACCTGAATACGGCTGATTACTTTCTGCGTCTCTTCATCAAACTCGTTGAAAGCCTCGGTGAGCGTTTCGGGCAGGTCGACCATGAGCAGCTCAAGGAGATCGCGGCAGATGGGATCGGTCAGATAGCGCGCCGGAAGGAAATCATGGACCAATGGCTGAACATCGGGATAGTGGTGAACAAGCAGTTCAAGCAGACTGGTTTCCTGCCGGGGATAGGTTTTTTGCGGGGCGGGAGCGGGCAACTGCTCCTCGCTGCGGCGCGGAGCGGGCCGTTGCTTGCGCTGACTGCGCCGCAGATCCTGACTGAGTGCCGTCGGTGAAATATGCAGCAGGTCGGCCGCACGGTGGATCATTGGATCGCGGCGGGCGGCGGAAGGGCAGTGGTTGATGAGGTTGAGTACGGCCTGCACCACGCGCATGCGCCCCGCTTCGGTTCCCATATCCTCCGATCGGCCCAGGCAACTGATCAAGAACTCCAACGCGGGCGGAGCCTCTTTCACCAACGTGGTCAATGCTTCCGCCCCGTTCTTCTTAATGAGCGAGTCGGGATCCTCCTTTTCGGGAAGGGTGACCACGCGGACGCTCAACTCTGCGGCGATGAAGATTTCGGACGAAGCGAGCGCGGCCTTCACGCCGGCCGTGTCGGCATCGAGCACAAGGATCACTTCATCGGCATAGCGCTTGATGAGCCGGGCGTGGTTTTCGGTGAGCGCAGTCCCCTGAGAGGCCACCACATTCGTCAGGCCCGCCTGATGGCAGCGGATGGCGTCGATTTGCCCCTCGACCACAACGGCCTGCCGCGCATCGACGATGGCCTTTCGCGCCTTATCGAAGGCAAAGAGCACTCGGCTTTTGTGGAAGAGCAGGGTTTCCGGGCTGTTGACATATTTCGCCCCCTTTTCCGCCTTGTTCATGATCCGGCCGCTAAATCCAATCACACGCCCCATCGGATCGCAAATCGGAAACATGACGCGGTTGCGAAAGCGATCATAGTAGTGGGCCTTGCCGTCGCGCTCGGACGGAACAACGACTCCGGCGGCCTCGAGCTGTTCCGGGGTATAGCCCTTTTTGAGCGCGCGCTTCATCAACCCATCCCACTCGTTGGGGGCAAATCCAACCTGGAATTCCTTGAGGATTTCGACGGGCAGGTCGCGCTCTTCGAGGTAGCGGCGCGCCTCGGCCCCTTCAGATCCTTCCATGAGCAAGCGGTGATAGAAGGCGGCGGCATCGCGGTGGATCTTAAACAGGGAATCTTTGTCGCCGCTATTTTCAGGTTGCCCCCCTTCATAGGTGATTTCCACCCCGGCACGTTCGGA
>JAOZKS010000383.1 GCA_029935255.1 Pontiella sp. | reverse complement strand
TCATTCCAATGGTTGGTGGTTGTTTTCCAGCCCCACATAATAGGTTCTTCTTGCAGGCTGTCCGTCATTGCGGAAATATCGAGCCAGTAAATTTCACCCTCGGATTGGATAAAGGCTTCGGTTGTTGGGATGGTGACCTCGTAGCGGAAATAGTCCTGATGGTTCGGCCTTAGCGCCTCCCCGGTGTTGGGGTCGTACCACCCTTGATCAGATGGCTCCTCTGGGTCAACCGTGATTGCCCATCCGGGTAGCGGGTTGCCGGGGTCGATCGTCTCTTCCCACTCCGCAGGCACCACGGGTTTGCTGTACTCCGGGCCGGGGCCGTCGGGATCGGAGATGTCCTTGTGCAGGCTGAGGTGAAAGTTGATAATTCCGTGGAAAGGCTCTTCCTGTTTGTAGAAATCATCTTTGAAGGATCCCCAGAAGGTGATTTTGGTGATGGGGCCGTCGGAGGAGCATTGGAAGTCGTCGGCTAGCACCTTTCGTTTTCCGTCTTCCGGGTCAAAGCAGGCCCGTACATCCCAACCGTTGGGATCGGGCAGTTGCGGGTAGTGCATCTTGTGCGAATATTCGGACTGGCCCTCTTCTTTGACTTCGATCCCATAGTCCTCGACCTCTCCATCGTTTGCACCGCCAGTGGGGAGGGCGGCTCCTCCGGGATACTTCGATGGCGCGCTAACGAAGCGGAATCGCATATAGTTCTGGCCGAGGGCTGTTCCACCCGGAACGGTAAAGCTCAGCGAGTTGATCCCTGCGTTGAGAGCCTGTCCCACAATGATGTGGTCGCCGGAAGTCCACGTTCCGCTACTGTCGAGATCCATCCAAATATCCAGTTGTCCGGGAAGCGAGGCGATGACATCAAACATGGCCAATTGACCCGGAACGAACAACGAGTTGAAGACCACGCCATCCTCGTCATCCAAATTGTTAAGATCATCGCCATCGGCCAATGGGCTGGGTTGCCCGTCCGCTTCAGGATCAATCGCTGGTCCCATGTAATAGGTTGGGTTAAGACCGATGAGGTGGAATGCGCCATTGTTCGCAAATAGCGTATTGAACGTGTTGGGTAGGTCGCCCCAGTCATCGTCCTGAGCATAGAGTTGGCCTCCGCTTGCGAAGGCGATGAATAGAACCAGCGAAATGCTGGAAAATGATCTACGTACTTTCATGGTCTCTCCCCGTTTTGTCCTATATGATCAAATTTAATGCTTCATTGTTATCTCTCTTGTCTCTCTTGTTTCACTTCGAACACCTTGTGTTTTAGCGCTAGTTTTATTGCTTGAACAGCAATAAGTTATATAAAATAAAACCTATAAAATAGGATCATTTTAGACATGTATTGCGGGGTTGTTTGCGCGTGTTGTATAGCCGCAAAAAAACCAGCGGCTGGAAGGTTCCAACCGCTGGAAGATCGCCGAAACGAAGGGGTCGTTTCGGGTTAGACAATAATATCGTTTCCGCCGCGGAGCTGGTCGGGGGTAACGATTTGGGAAGCTTGTTCCTTCTGCATACGGATCATGTCTTCCTGTAGCTTTTTCACAGCGGCGTTGATGGCTTCCGGGAATTTTTCCACCGCCTCTTCAAGGGTGGTGGCTTCGATCTCGCCGGAGATCGGCAGTGCGCCGTTCGGCGTCATGATGTTGGTGGTGGCGGAGTAGGTCGCGGTCCGCGCCTCGTCTTCGGTTCCATCCGATTTGATCGGGGTCAGTTTGCGGATGTTTCCGACTTTGAGGTCGGTGATATGTTCCTCTTTCCAGAGGTTATCGCCATCGATCTTAATGTTTTCGAGTGGATTTTCTTCGCTCATGGGTTTCCTTTCGTACTGAGTGCTTTACATTGAAAATGGTGCGCCCAACAGGAGTCGAACCTGTATCTATGGCTTCGGAGGCCACTATTCTATCCATTGAACTATGGGCGCACGAAAGAAGCGGGTTTATACGGTTATCCGTTGTTGGCTTCAAACTCTTTCATGAACGAAATCAGCGCATCGACGCCTTCGACGGGGAAGGCGTTGTAGATGGAGGCGCGGATGCCGCCGACGGAGCGGTGGCCTTTGAGTCCCTTGAGGTTTTTCTCGGCGGCCTCGGCAATGAACTGGGCTTCCAGATCGTGGTTGGCGATGCGGAAGGTGATGTTCATGTCGGAGCGGTTTTCCTTCACGGCGGTTCCGGTGTAGAAGTCGGTGCCGTCGATGGCTGCGTAGAGCTTGGCCGCCTTTTCCTCGTTTTGTTTCTGCATGCCTTCAAGTCCGCCCTTGGCCAGCAACCAACGGGTGACGAGGCAGAGGATGTAGACCGGGAAGGTGGGGATGGTGTTGTAGAGCGAGTTGTTCGCCATGTGTGTCTTGTAGCGCATGATGGTCGGAACGGTATCGGGGCAACGGTCGGCCAGCTCGTCTTTGATGATGACGAGCGTGATGCCTGCCGGTCCGAGGTTTTTCTGTGCGCCGGCGTAGATGAGTCCGAATTTGGAAACGTCGAGTGGGCGGGAAAGGATGTCGGACGACATATCGGCGATGAGTGTTTCGTGTTCGGGGAATTCCTTCCACTGCGCACCGGAGATGGTTTCGTTGGAGGTGATGTGCAGATAGGCCGCGCCATCGGTCAGTTGTAGTTCGTCGATGGCGGGAACACGGGTCGGGATTTCCTTGCCACAGTCGGCGACCACATTGACGTTGCCGAGTAACTTGCCTTCTTTGATGGCTTTAATGGCCCATGCGCCGGAGTTGGTATAGTCGGCCGTTTGGCCTTCGCCGAGCAGGTTCATGGGGATGAGGGCGAATTGCG
>JAOZKS010000382.1 GCA_029935255.1 Pontiella sp. | reverse complement strand
ACAGAAAAGCAATTTATTGGCACTACCCCCATTACTCCGGTGGGCTGGGCGGAAAGCCAGCCTCTTCAGTGCGGATGGGTGATTGGAAGCTGATAGAGTTTTTTGAGGACAACCATGTGGAACTTTATAATTTGAAAGATGACATTGGAGAAAAAACAAACCTTGCACAAACCAACCCTGAGAAAGCAAACGAGTTGCGGAAAATGTTGCATGTCTGGCAGAAAGAGGTTGATGCAAAATTCCCGACACCTAATGAAAACTATAAGAATATCAATGCTATCCGGTAAAAATTCTATAGGATAAATATGGTGGTTTCAGCAACTTCGATGTATGCTGAAATCTTAGATTTTTAACTACCAATTCACCCGTCTCCAACATTTTGGAATGAAACACACCTTTTTTGAAAAAATTATGAAAAAAAATAATGGATTAATAATCAGTCTAACACTCCTGCTTAACTTGATATCCGGAGTAAATGCCGAAGAAGGCAACACGGATCATCGCCTTTGGTACCGCCAACCCGCCACCAACTGGAAGGCGCAGAATGCCCTTCCCATCGGCAACGGAAAGCTGGGTGCCATGGTGTTCGGCAAGGTTCAGCAAGAGCAGATCATGTTTAACGAAGACTCACTGTGGATCGGCGACGAAAACGACACCGGATCATACCAGGCCTTTGGCGACATCATGGTGCGTCTACACCCCGACGCCGCAACGTTTAGTGACTACACCCGCTCGCTTGACATCGACCAAGCCCTCCACACGACGACCTACACCTGCAACGGCGTGAAATATCGCCGAGAAGCATTTTCCAGCGCTCCGGCAGGAGTCATGGTGTTTCACTTTGATGCCAACAAGCCCGGTGCTCACAGTGGCGAAATTCAACTGATCGACAGCCACAAAGCCAAGACTACGGGCAAGAACGACACCCTCTCTGTCTGCGGGAACCTAGAAGGACTTAGGTATAAAAACAAAGGGCCGCACTACACCCTAGCACTCGACTACGAAGCTCAAATCAAAGTACTGCACAAAGGGGGCAAGGTAGTCATCCGTGATGGCAATATTTTCTTTGAAAACTGCGATAGCCTGACGGTTCTAGTCGCCGCCGGAACCAACTACATCAACAAACACTCCAAGGGCTGGAAAGGCAAGCACCCCCATAATCGCCTGACCGCACAGCTCGCCAAGGCCGCTACCACGCCATATGCCAATCTCAAGGCCGAACACACCCGCGACCACCAAACCCTCTACCACCGTTTCGCGCTCAAACTTCCCGGAAACGCCAACAGCTCACTACCCTCCGACGAACGGCTCGATGCCTATGTGAAGGACCCTAGCGACCAAGCCTTCGAAGCATTGCTCCTTCACTATGCCAGATATCTGATGATTGCCTGCTCGCGCCCCGGTTCGCTGCCAGCCAACCTGCAGGGACTTTGGAACGAGAGCAACAATCCGCCGTGGCGATGCGACTACCACTCCGATATCAACCTGCAGATGAACTATTGGTTCGTCGATCCCTGCAACCTCTCCGACTGCTTCCAGCCCTACGCCGACTACCAATGCTCCGTCCGCGAAGTGCGCACTAAAAACACAAAGAAAAAATATGGTGTGCGCGGTTGGGCCACACGCTCGGAAAACGGCATCTTTGGCGGAGCAAGCTACCTCTGGGTACCCGGCGATGCCGCATGGTTGGCACAGAACATGTGGGATCACTATGCCTACACCCTCGACCTGGAATACCTTCGCAACCAAGCCTACCCCATCCTCAAGGAACTCTGCGAATTCTGGGAGGATTTCCTGATTGAACTGCCCGACGGCCGCCTCGTAAGCCCCGAGAGTGTTTCGCCAGAGCACGGCCCGAAAGCCATCGGAAACTCCTACGAGCAGCAGCTCGTCTATGACCTCTTTACCAACTACATCGAAGCCTCCGGTGATCTAAAGATTGATGCCAACTACCGCAAAAAAGTCAGCCAAATGCGCGATCTTCTCCTTGAGCCACAAATCGGCAAGTGGGGTCAGCTACAGGAGTGGATGGAAGATCGGGACAAACCAAAAGATAAACACCGCCACCTCTCCCATCTAATCGCGGTCTATCCCGGACGTCAAATTACGCCACTCACAACACCAAAGCTAGCCACTGCCGCCGCAGTCTCACTCAATGCCCGCGGCGATGTCAGTACCGGTTGGTCTAATACCTGGAAGATTAATCTTTGGGCTCGCCTGCTCGATGGCGACCGCGCCCACCGCATCATGCAGTCTGGTCTCGCTCGCGTAAAAAAGAAAAGCTCAGGCCGAGTTTTCCCCAACCTATTCATGGCGCATCCACCGTTCCAAATTGACGGTAACTTTGGCTACGCCGCCGGCTACTGCGAAATGCTAATGCAGTCCCACCTTGGCGAGATCCACCTACTACCCGCCCTCCCGAAAGATCTGCCCAACGGGAAAATCACCGGACTAAAAGCACGTGGCAATGTCGAGATAGACATGGAGTGGGCCAACGGGAAACTCAAACAAGCAACTCTCCATCCGACCAAGGGCATCCTACCAAAAATCCGCATTGGCGACGAAAAAGGCCATACTGATCCCAACACCGATTCTCGTTTAAGGATTAAAAGTAAGTAACCATGAATACGTGATCCACAAGACAAGCCGAGGCCACTTCTCCCGCTGGATGTCACCGCTGGCACAGATTCTCAAGTCCGTTTCTTACTAAGGGGATCGGAAATTACTATTGTACCATAGTTAAAATTGCTCCATAGTCACTCAAATCTATTTCAGGGAGGTTTCTGTGGCGAAG
>JAOZKS010000381.1 GCA_029935255.1 Pontiella sp. | reverse complement strand
TGGAACTCCTGTCGATATCGTACTGAACCCATTGGGCGTACCTTCGCGTATGAACGTGGGACAGGTTCTCGAAACGCATCTGGGTTGGGCGTGTAAGCATCTAGGTATGCATGCAGCGACTCCGATTTTCGATGGTATTTCCGAGCAGCAGATCCGCGATATGCTGGTGGAAGCTGACTTGCCGGAGGACGGTAAGACGGTTCTTTACGACGGTCGTACCGGAGAACGGTTTGAGCAGCGTGTTGTGGTGGGTGTGATCTACATGCTGAAGTTGCACCACCTTGTCAGCGAAAAAATACACGCCCGTGCAGTGGGTCCGTACTCTCTCGTCACTCAGCAACCGCTTGGCGGTAAGGCCCAATATGGGGGCCAACGCTTTGGCGAGATGGAAGTGTGGGCGCTTGAAGCGTACGGTGCCGCGCATGCGCTGCAGGAAATCCTGACGGTGAAGAGCGATGACATTGCCGGACGAACCCACATGTATGAAGCGATTGTCAAGGGTACGAACGTCCTTGATTCCGGGCGCCCGGAATCGTTCAACGTCTTGATTAAAGAACTGCAGGGATTGGGCCTCAACTTCCAAGTGAAGAATGAGGACGGCGAAACCATTCTCTAGACCCCATTGCCGGCTTGCCCGGCAAACCATTTAGATTGCAGGAGGAACACCGGTGGAAAAAAATTCAAGCAGTGCCGCAGAAATCTTTGGAATGAAGCGTGAGGATCTTAGCGACTACGCGAGTATTACACTCGCTTCGCCAGAAGCGATCCGTTCGTGGAGTCACGGAGAGGTTAAAAATCCGGAAACGATCAACTACCGGACCTTCAAGCCCGAAAAGGGCGGTCTATTTTGCGAGCGCATTTTTGGCCCGACAAAGGACTGGGAATGTTCGTGCGGAAAGTACAAGCGCATCAAACACAAAGGGGTCATCTGCGACCGTTGCGGCGTGGAAGTTACGCTATCCCGTGTGCGTCGCGAGCGTCTGGCGCATATTGAATTGGCGGTGCAGGTTTCGCACATCTGGTTCTTCAAGGCCACGCCGAGTCGGATGGGCTTGATGCTGGATATGACCATGCGCAATCTTGAACGCGTGCTTTACTACGACAACTATATCGTGGTGGATGCCGGGGATACTCCCCTGAAGGAAAAGCAGCTGCTTTCCGAAGAGGAATACCGTGAAGCGCTGGATAACTACGGGCTGGATAGTTTCGTGGCTAAGATTGGCGCCGAAGGCGTTCGCGATTTGCTTTGCAAAATCGATCTCGTGGAAACACTCAAGGCTCTGGAAGAGGCGATGATGAACACGCGCTCCAAACAGACGCGCAAAAAACTTGTCAACCAGATGAAGGTGATGGAAGGCTTCATCAAGAGCCACTCCCGCCCGGAGTGGATCATTATGGAGGTGCTTCCGGTCATTCCTCCGGATCTGCGCCCGTTGGTTCCACTAGAAGGTGGACGTTTTGCAACTTCCGACCTGAATGATTTGTATCGTCGTGTGATTAACCGCAACAACCGCTTGCGCACGCTGCTGGCCCTCAAAACGCCGGAAGTGATCATTCGCAACGAAAAACGGATGCTTCAGCAATCGGTCGACGCTTTGTTCGACAACGGACGTCATGGCCGCGCCGTTACCGGTCCCGGCAACCGCCCGCTAAAATCCTTGAGCGACATGCTCAAAGGGAAGCAAGGCCGTTTTCGTCAGAACCTGCTGGGTAAGCGGGTCGACTATTCCGGTCGTTCTGTAATTGTGGTTGGCCCGAGCCTGAAACTCAACCAGTGTGGTCTGCCAAAGAAAATGGCGCTTGTTCTTTTTGAACCGTTCATTATTCGCAAGCTTAAGGAGCGAGGTGTGGTTCACACCGTTCGTAGCGCGAAGAAAATGATCGAGCGTGAGGTGGAGGAGGTGTGGGATATCCTCGAAGAGGTGACCAGCGGACATACCGTAATGCTTAACCGCGCGCCGACGCTTCACCGTCTTTCCATCCAGTCGTTCGAGCCGATCCTGATTGAAGGGGAAGCCATTCAGCTGCACCCGTTGGTCTGTACCGCGTACAATGCGGACTTCGACGGGGACCAAATGGCGGTTCATGTACCGCTGTCGATCGAAGCGCAGGTAGAGTCGAAAACACTCATGCTGGCCACCAACAACATCTTCTCGCCCTCAAGTGGAAAGCCGGTTACCACACCGACGCAGGATATGGCGTTGGGTTGCTACTACATGACCTCCGATTCTCAGTCGTATTTGATGAACCGGAAGAAAGGGGGCAAGAAAGGCGACGAACATTTGCACCTCATGATCGATTTGAACGAAGTGCATACGGCGTACGACGAAGGGGTGATCAAGATTCACGACCGGATTCGCTTTCGCAACCCGGACTATCAGCGCGAAACACGCAATGGCGAAAAGGACCGCTCTACAATTACGACCACCGTTGGGCGCATCTTCTACAACGAAGTCTGGCCAGCCGCTCTGGGATTCGTGAATAAGACCGCGACCAAGAAGGTAATCGGAAACATGATCGAGCAGTGCTACGAAATTTCGGGGCACAACGAAACCGTCCGGGTACTTGACGACCTGAAGGATCTCGGTTACGAAAATGCGACCATTTCCGGCATGTCCATTGGATTGTGCGACATGATCATTCCTCAGGATAAAGGCGGCATGGTTGCCGCCGCCCGTAAGGACATTGAAGGGGTGGAGGCCAAATACAAAAAAGGTCTGATTACCGAGGGCGAGCGCTACAACATGATCATCGACATCTGGACGGATACCAACGACCGCTTGACCAACAAGCTGTT
>JAOZKS010000005.1:19472-26045 GCA_029935255.1 Pontiella sp. | reverse complement strand
CTATTTAATACAGAATTCAATTTTTCTTGAATTTCATGCAAATAACAAGGACTTACCGAGTTGGCTCAAATTAAATGACACCGAAGCATCCAAGAGAACGTTGCCGCGCCCATTAACTTAATTTTAACAGGCCATCTCATGCAGTCTTTTTATATATCTCTTTTCTTTCATTCTCTTGCCGCTCATGTATCGTCAGAAGATATGTGAGCGGCATGGGTGCCGCCCATTAACCAAAAGGAGTCATACTATGAATAAAAGAAGTCTACTGAAAACCCTGCTGACGGCGGCATTGCTCTGTACAATGGGTGTGATTGCGGGGGAAGGTGCTGCGGTAAAGGGAAACAAGAGCAGTAAAATCTATCACAAAGCATCCTGTCAATATTACACCGCCAAAGGGTCGACCGAATCCTTTGCAACGGAAGCCGCCGCCAAGGAAGCCGGATACAAGCCCTGCAAAAAATGCGGACAGCCAACCGAAAATAAAAAGAGCAAAACGCAAAACCCGAAGTAAACCTGCCGGGTTGAATGCCAAAAGCTCCGGATGGGTTCATCCGGAGCTTTTTTATGTTCTTCCGGCTGTATTCCCGTATTCTTATGCTTCGTTTTTCGGAGACCGGCATGGAATATTTAAATACGTTGCTCGACACCATTGATGGCTTCCTTTGGAAAAGCTGGATAACGATTGGTCTGTTGGTGGGCACCGGCTTGTTCCTGACCGTCCGTCTGCTCTTCGTTCAGATCCGCCACCTCGGCCACGCCATCGCCTGTGTTCTGGGGAAATACGACCAAGCGGAAGAGAGCGGCGACATCTCTCATTTCAAGGCGCTCGCCACCGCGCTCTCGGCGACCATCGGAACGGGAAATATTGCCGGCGTGGCAACGGCCATCGCCCTCGGCGGCCCCGGCGCGGTTTTCTGGATGTGGATCACGGCACTCGTCGGTATGGCCACCAAGTTTACCTCCTGCACGCTCGCGGTAAAGTACCGTAAAGTCCATGACGATGGATCCACGAGTGGCGGGCCCATGTATTTTCTTTCAATGGGGCTGAAAAACAAAAAACTCGGTGCCTTCCTTGGCGGATCTTTTGCCCTGTTTGGAATGATCGCCTCGTTCGGGATCGGCAACATGGTTCAGGCCAACTCCGTGGTCGGCGGGCTCGGCTATCTCCTTCCGGAAGCCGCGCATACGGGCGGCTTCACTCCATGGGAGGGCTTTACCATTTCGTGGATGAGCCTGGCAACCGGACTCATACTCTCCTGCCTGACCGGCATCGTAATCCTCGGCGGCATTAAACGCATTGCGAATGTGGCGGGGGTGATTGTGCCCTTCATGTGCTCGTTCTATGTGATCGGTGCCGTGATTATCCTGATTCTAAACGTAACGGCCATCCCGGCGGCGCTCGCCCAAATCGTTAAATACGCCTTCACGCCCTATGCCGTCGGCGGCGGCGTATTCGGCACCGCAATACGGTATGGCGTGGCGCGCGGTGTATTTTCCAACGAGTCCGGGCTGGGCTCCGCGCCGATTGCGCACGCGGCGGTGAAGACCAACGAGCCGGTTCGCGAGGGCACCGTTGCCATGCTCGGCCCCTTCATCGACACCCTGATCATCTGCACCATGACCGCACTGGTGATTCTGGTGACCGGAGCCAACCTGAGCGAATTCGATGGAGGCGCAATGACCGCCCATGCCTTTGAAAAAGGGCTGTTTGGCTATGGGCAATATCTGGTGGGATTTGGCCTGATGCTCTTTGCCTACTCCACCATCATCGCGTGGTCGTACTACGGCGACCGCTGCGCCGAATTTCTCTTTGGCGAAAGGGCGATCCCCATTTACCGCTGGGTCTACGTCGGCTGTCTCACCATCGGTGCGGTCGGCGGGTTGCGCGTGATCTGGACGATTGCCGACATCTTCAACGCCCTCATGGCCCTCCCCAACCTCATCGGCCTAATCCTGCTCTCCGGGGTTGTCGCCCGCGAAACCAAGCGCTACTGCGCACGGCTCAAAAACGGAGAGTTCAAGAAAAAGTAGACGGGGCTTCCAGCCGGATTTATCGCACAGCCCCAAGATGCCTCGTCTACATTCAATGCCTCCCGTGCTGCTGCCAGCGGCGACCGGAAGTAATTGCGGGTTGCGAAACGGTGATGATTTTTCCGTGATGCCGAAGGGTTCGGGCAAAGGCGTAGTCCTCCATAATCGGTTGATCGGGAAATCCTCCCACCGCATCGAAGGTTTTCCGCCGTAGAAAAAACCCTTGGTCGCCAAGGGGAAGGTTTCTCTTTTTCGAGCGCCAGTTGGCGGTCGCCTCAATAAAAGGCTTGGCATCTTTAAGGGTGAGAGGATTGAGTCGGTTGTCTCCGGGCTTAGATCCTTCGAGGCAGAAGGAACAACGCAGATTACAACCCGTGCCCGTGTGAAACCAAAGCTCTTTCAGCAACGCCGGTTGAATATAGCCTCTAAGGGGGGCGGAAAATCTTAAAGTACCGCAAAGGAATGCAACCGCAGAATACGCGGAACCACGCAGAATGAACCCATTCAATGCATCTGCTGTTTTCTGCGACCTTCTGCGTGTTCTGCGGTTCTTATTTGTCTGTTTGGGCGGTACAATAGGAAGTTCGAGTCCCCTTAGGTTGCCCTCTGGATCAAACCGCCAGCCCGCATCCCTCCCACACATACGATCCAACGAATGGATCGATTCCTTCTCAAGGATTGGGTTACTCATAGTTTCACCTCTCTGCCTTGTGGTCGTGGCGAGGAATGAATCCTTACACTCTTATTCGGGACTCAGGGGCCGATCACACACCAAGCGAGGTTATTTCGTTGTGGAATCATTTTCCGGCGCATTCACTTTACGAAAATCAATCGATGCCGAATTGATGCAGTAGCGCAACCCTGTCGGGGGCGGGCCGTCAGGAAAGACATGTCCAAGATGGGCATCGCACTTCGTACAAACCACTTCAGTTCGAACCAGCCCAGCAGAGACATCGCGGTGTTCGGTAATCACCTTGTCGTTCAGCGGCTTGAAATAACTTGGCCATCCGCAACCTGAATCAAACTTGGTGTCGGACAGAAAAAGGTCGGTGCCGCAGCAAATGCAAGAGTAGATCCCCAGATCCTTGTTATTCCAGTATTTTCCGGTATAAGGCCGCTCCGTCCCCTTTTGACGGGTAACGTGGTATTGCTCGCGGGTCAACTGGGCTTTCCACTCTTGATCCGTTTTCCCCACTTTGTTCGTCATGCTACTTTCCTCCTCCGCACCGCCCGTAAAAACCATGAGAGCGGAAATAATCAAAAGACACCTTTTCATTGCAATTCCTCAGCATTCAAGACAACGAAGTTTAGATTGTGTTCAAGTAGCACGCAATGCCGCCTTGATATTTATTTGCGTTCCCGCAGTGAAAAGATACATTTCCCGCATGTCTGACTGGATCGAGATCAATAAAGACCCCAAACACGTGGCCCGTGAACGCACGAAGGCCAAGGAGTTGCGCAAAAGTCTCTGGTGGAAAGAACAACTCGCCCTGGGCGTTTGTCACTATTGCGGGGTCAAGTTCTCTCCTTCGGAGCTTACGATGGATCATATCCTTCCCGTTGTACGCGGCGGGAAAAGCGTGAAAAGCAATTGTGTGCCCTGTTGCAAGAAATGCAATAGCGACAAGAAATACCTCACCCCGGCAGAAATGATCCTGCGTGAACTTGAAAACGAAATGGAGCCCGATGGGGAAGACTAGTGTACTGACTCACAGAACCTGAAGGATCTAAAAAAGATCGAGCTGATCGGGCTGTACAGAAAGTTGAGGAAAGCGCACGGCCTCTTTACCCATCAACTTCACCAAATCGGCTTCAGCACAGGGCTCTCGACGCATTTCCAGAGTCTGGATAATCTTATCGAATAGCAGGCCACAGTAGGCACTATCCTCTTCAGCACGGTGGAAGGTCCCACTCGGGAAGTTAAAGTGCCGAACCAGCGTCCAAAGCTTGTAATTTGCCAATCCGGGAAATACCTTCCGAGCCAGCGGAAGGGTGTCAAGAACCACGCCTTTGGGCGCAGCACCCCGGTGGAGTTTCACATCCTCCAGCAAGAACTTGTAGTCGAACGGTGCGTTGTGCGCAACCAATGGAAGGTCACCGCAAAAATCGGCAAAATCACCTAGCACATCCGCCACGCGCGGCTTATCCACCACCATTTCGTCGCTAATGCCGTTCACAGCAGAGGCATCAGCAGGAATAGGGATGCCGGGGTTGATCAGGGTTCCATAGGTTTTTAAGGCCTCGGCCCCGTCAAAAAGAACCGCACCGATTTCCACGATCATATCTTCCTTCGGTTTGATTCCCGTGGTTTCCAAGTCGAATGCAACAAATTTCATAATGCGATACCCATTTAATACCAAATTAATCCAAACAGAACCATAACCACGAAATACGGATTAAGTTAACTCCGCACAAGATGATCCCGAAGACGCACTCCAATACCCTAAAAACAAAAAACCCGCCCGATGATTCCGAGCGGGTTTTCATTGATCCATGGTGTGATCTTAGTTCGCCGCAGTTTCGCGAGCCAACTCACGCTCCGCGCGGGTCATGCCACGGTCATCGACCTGAGTAGCCTTCACGTAGATCACAAGGTTTTTCTTGGACGAACGCGAACCTTCGGTACGGAATATACGACCCAGGTAGGGGATGTCGCCCAGGAAAGGAACTTGATCGCGGAAGGTTTCAGTCCGTTCGTCGATCAGTCCGCCCATCAGAATCGTGTGTCCGTCAGCGATGGTCACCTGAGTCTGAACCGTCCGTTTTTCGAAGTAGGGCATGCGAGCCAGCAGGGCGTTGCCGTTGCCGAAGAGTTCCGACTGGTTGTTGCCGCCCGATTCGTATGAGTTGTAACCAACAATGTAGTTGTCATAACCCTTGAACTTGGTGATTTCAGGCTGGAGGTCGAGGTCGATCGTATTGCTGTCGGAGTCAACCACCGGGGTCACTTTAAGCACCACACCCAAGTCGTAGTCTTCCCAGTCCTGAGGCTTAACAACCGGAGCAGTACGCTGGCCGGTCTCCACATCGTAGTCCTGCGGATAGCGGTGGACTTCAACCACGCGAATAATCGCTTCGTTACCACTCTTGGTGGTGACTTTCGGCGCAGACAGCACATCTGCGGTACCTTCCTGCTCCAGCGCAGTAATGCGGAAGTCGATAGGGAAACTGCCATCATTGCTGAACACCATGGAAGCAGCAGGACCGCCCATGGTCGAAAGGATTCCAGACTGCAGCGCTTCGAATGCCGAGGTGTTTCCGCGCTGGGCGGTGCTCATCAGGCTTTGTCCTGTGTTTCCCGGAGGGTCGATCTGACGAAGTCCGCTTGAGTTGCTATCATATAAGGTTGATCCATCCGGAAGGATTTGAGCCGAAGTCGGGCCGTCGCCGCGTTGATAATAGGTTCCGCTTTGCTCCAAGCCGAAGCCAGCAAATTCACCGCCATCATAGAGGGTCCAGTCAAAGCCAAGTTCTTCCAAAGCACCTTCGTTGAATTCAACGAATTTGGCCTCGATCTCAACCTGCTGTGAACGTTTCTTGATGGCCTCGTCTTCGAGGTCGGCAAGGATACCTTCCAGATTTTTGATGTTCTTGGGCGTGTTCTTAACGAACAGCTTGTGGAACCGCGGTTGGTAGACCGCAGAAGACCCATCAGGGAAGTCTACAATGGAGAAGAAGCCGGAAACGTCGACCGGGCCGCCACCACTATCGGACGATGCGGATGCGTCACCAAACAGGTCATCTGCGCCACCGCCGGAATCAGAGCCGGAGAGCGATTCCATATCTTCACCCACTTCAGGGATGATGTCGTAGGATTTGAGGACAAATTCCGTTGCAGGCACGTAGCTCACGGGCATAACCGCCACAACACTGGGCTTTACTTCGAATTTAAGGGAGGCCATTTCCACGATGTACTGGAGCGCTTCGTAGAGGCTCATGTCGCGGATGGAGATGGTGATGTTGTTTTGTTCGGCTGCCACGGAATCTTCCATGCCGAGCAGAAGAATGTTGATGCCTTTGCCTTCAGTATCAAGGCGACGACAGGTTTCCGTGAGGAAGAGCACAACGTCCTTGATGTTGGCATCGCGGAAATCGAGGCTCGGAATCATGATACTTTCAAGCCGAGCGGTCATCTGCTGAATGGCCAGTTTTTTCGGATCAACCGCAGCAGCAGCTCCCGTAGGGTCGATGGCAACGAGTACCTTTGCTTGTGGATTCCATGCGGCATCAACCTTCGCGATGGCTTCCGCGCGGCTGGCACCCTGCTTCTTGACTTCTTTCGAAGCAATTCGCTGGGAGGTTCGTTTCTTGTAGGTGATGGCTCGGCTATCGTACTTGTCTATGGCCAACATAGCTTCGAATACGGCATTCGCCTTATCGTATTCACCTGCTTTGTAGAGGGCCAGTCCGCGATCGAAGAGTGTCGTCAACTCATCCGTTTCAACGGCGACCGGTGCTTGCTCAACCGCAACCTCTTCGGCTGTTACAACGGCAGCCGGTGCGGCGACTTTCGTAGGTGCCGGTGCGGCAGCCGTGGTGGCA
>JAOZKS010000005.1:8442-19372 GCA_029935255.1 Pontiella sp. | reverse complement strand
ACTTCGGCAGGACTCCCGCCATCAGCAGCATCCAACTGAGCAAAAACATCGTCCAGGCTATCTTCGGCGCGAATCCCTTGTGCTCCAGCCAGAAGCACTATCAACAAAGCTGAAATATAGGTTTTAATCACTTTTCTTCCCCCTACTTCTAATTTTAAATACTGCATGCACCACGAGTTTATCAGGGTCCGCGGGCAGCATTTACCAACAATTAATTACCCTATTCTTCAAATCCTCTGAACAACGCATCGCGCTCCCCATCGGCAAAACCAACAACATCGAACACTTTCCCGGTTTCATGATCTCGGACAGTTACCTTATCCGAATACACACCAAGGACGGTGTACCTATCACTATACAAATATAATAACGCGCCCATAGTAACGATTTCCGAACTGCGATCAAGCATATTAATCAACTCACCCTTACTTTCTGGGTCCAGCACTTTTTCGCCCCTTGGAAGCTTGATTTCACCACTTCCCAACATGACGACTAACTGGTCCTTCCCTCCGTCAATGCTCGGCATATATCCTTTAATAACAAACCCTTCCACGGATTCCTCCAGTCCCCTAAAATAGGTTTTCCCATCGGCGGGAGTATTGATCTGAAACACTTTCCGTCCATCAGAGAGTTCACTTACACTCTTAAAAACCAGAGGAAACGAAATATCTTTTCGCCCGATAAATCGCATTTTAGTGATGTAGGGAGGGTGCTGTCCGCCCTCGGAGGGATCGGTTCCCGCGTTAAACTCTTCCCGGTTGGTAAAGCCATCTTCATCCAGATCGAACAACGCATCGGCAATATTGTATCGATCCAAGCCATATTTATTTTCCCATTCATCCGTCATGCCATCGCCATCACGATCCAGTTGGTTCATGGCCGGCTGGGGTATCTTTGAAAAAGGACAAACCTCCGCTTCGTAGGGGATTGGAAAGGCACTGCCAATGGCGACCACACGCAACGGGCTGGCCAAAAACCCATTGCCCGCCCGGCCGGATTGCACGGATTCCTCCACAATATGCACTGCCGATTCCAACGCCCGGCAGTCTGCCGGTTCCGTTACATGTATCTGCCCGGGATTCAACCACTCTCCGGCTGCGAGTACCCTGCGAGCCGCAATGATATTGCGTGACACGAGAACAACCGACCCGACCCACACCAACAGCACGATTCCCAGCACCGCTCCCTCCGGGCTTAATGAAATTTTCCCACCCTTGTTCATGGAGTCGCCCCCCCCTCTGCCAGCGGTTCAAAATTATAAACCTCCACCACCAGCGAAACATGAATAAGTTCATTGCCCGCGATCAGTCGTTCCGGACGCGACAACGCCGTACTCCCTGCCAAAACACCGGTGGATAGGAACTTAAGAGTTTCATCGATTCCCTCGCCGCCCCGCTTCACCGCTTCGGGGTTATATGAAAGAATCTTCGTCTGAGTTACATGCGAATAACTCGTCACAACCATGAAGTGGGGTGCAGATGCAAACAAGTCGAGCACGCGCCACACCCCATCCTCCCTTGCGGTAAAGCCAACCCCGATGCGCTCGATATAGTATAACCCCTCCGGGTGCACGACCGAAGCCACCTCCCGAATGGATCTCATCGGAACAGAAATAGAAGCATTCCGACGGCCTCGGCGGCGGTCGCGCATCTCCGGCACAGGATCGGATTCCGATTCAAAAAGATCGCGCGAAAGCATTTCGATGGAATGGACACCGCTTCGGGCCAGCACATCAGCCACCCTTTCAACGGAATAGAGTTGGCGGGTCAATCGCGGCACATCCTCGGCGGCGGGAACCGCGCCGCCACTGGCATATTGTGCAAAGCCAACCTCCAGACGATCCGGCAAAACAATGCCAGCCCCATCGGCACGCTTTTGGAAACGCTCAATCACCCCCTGCGCTCTAGCTGAAAAATCGGCCGCCTCGACGGCATCCAGCGGGAAAGGGTCGCGCGCCAGCCGAGCAGCCAGCTCGCCCACATGAAACTCAATTTGCCCCAGATTTTTCTCCATCTGAACCTCGTTTCCCGATGAAGGAAAGGGGTTGCGCGTGTTTAGCTCGGCGAGGCGGTGATAGAGCGTCTCCAGCGCAACCGTCTGTCGGCGGTAGTCTGAATGGCTGCGAAACAGAAAAACCAAAGCGAACAGCAGCAGAACCGCGCAGGCTCCCCCGCCAGCCACCAATACCGGATGGTTACGCACATTCATCGACTTGCGGGCTCCTCAAGAACAACGTCGATCTCGAAACTTCGCGCAAACAACTTCTTCGTCGGGCGTCTAACCACTTTTGTGCCTTCGCCAAACCAACGGCTTGCACGCAAACGGTCGCGCAACAGCACAACCGCATCCTCACCCTCGGGTTCCTTGTCAAGATAGCTAACCACCGTAATGCGCAACCCGGTCAGCACGACTCCATCCCGCAAAGGCTCCGTTGCAGAAAGAAACATCCCTTCCGGCAAACACGCGCGCAGTTCGATCAATGCCTCAAGCCATACTGTTCTTCGCTCGATGGCCTCGCTATACACCTGTCCCCGCCGTTCGAATCCGGCAATCGTCCGCTCCAACGGGACAAGCCGTTGCTCGGCCTCTTCCAACGCATCAACTCGTAACGCCACCTCGACGGCCTCCTGCCGAACCAGCCCTGTCAACCTCGATAACCCCGCCGCCCATGTACCGACAACCAACACCAAGAAAAGAAGACCGGCGACCATCAAAGGCTCTCTTCGTTGAAAATGTAGCTTCTTCCGAAGGGCCTCTGGAACCAAATTAATCTCGACCGCACAGGAAGCCGCCATGCGCACCGCCATGCCCACCAGCACACCCAGCCCGTCGGCCTTCACTGCGGAGCCACACGCAATCTTTCGTAACGGATCAAGCCTTTCAACCGGCATCTCCAACCGCTCGGAAAGCTGGTGTTCAAGGCTCCCCTCCCCATTCGATTCACCGGCAAGCAATACCCGCTTCGGCGGTTGGCCATGCTGTTGCTTGCAATAGAATGCAATGGATTGGTCAATCTCCCGACCCAGCCGATCCAGCATTTTTCCGGATACGGGAATATTTCGAAAGAACGTGCGTTCGCCGTCTATGAATACAAGGTTCGACGTTCGCGAACCCATGCCGACAATAAGAACCGGCTCCGTAAGCTCCGGATAATTATAATGTACGGCGTTAGCCAATGCAATCGGCGCAACATCGATGATCTCAGGAGATAGTCCCGCCGCCCCAACGGCATGGGCCATGCCGCCGGCCAGATCCGCTTTCACCGCAACCAGCAGAACCTCGGGCTCCATGTCCTCCCAACCAACCCGATGGAAATCCCACACCACCTCGTTGATCGGGAAAGGAATATTCTGCACCGCCTCGTGCCGAATGGTCTGCTCCTGCTTGTCCGCCAAAACCGGAGGAAGCTTCACCGACCGGAAAAAAGCCGATTGCCCTTCGAGGGCAATCGCAACCGAATGTGCCGTCATGTTCTTTTCATCCAACAGGCGCTTGAGGGAGATGGCCACCCGCGCTTCTTGTGCCATCTCCATCTGCGGACCGGCCTCGAACACGGCCTCACCATGATCCAGCAGTTCGATTTCGCCCGAGGCATGCCGCGAAAATTCGGCCAGCTTGATGCCGTCCGCGCCAATCTCAACTGCAATGAACCGTCTCGGTTTCAACGTTAAACCAGCTCCATTAATCGCCGCGCGGCATTCCCCGGAGAGGGTTCGCGCAACAAACTTTCACCCACCAGAATGGCGTGCGCTCCGGCCGCCTTCAGACTCGCAACATCCTCCGGGGTCTTGATGCCGCTCTCGCTCACCAACGTACAATTCTCCGGAGCCATTTCCTTCAATTCATAGGTCGTGTCCAGCGTCGTTGCAAACGTTTTTAAATTACGGTTGTTGATTCCAATGCAACCCGCCCCAGCATCGATGGCCCGCTGCATTTCTTCTCGATCATGCACTTCCACCAACGGCTGGAGGTCCAAGGCATGAACCTCCAGGATAAAAGAAAGCAGCTCCGCATCTGTCAGCGCACCGACAATCAAGAGTACGGCCGAAGCACCCATCACCTTCGCGTGGGCAATCTGCCATGGATCGATCACAAACTCCTTATAAAGCATCGGGAGTTCGATCGCACTTCGAACCGCAGAAAAATCCGCAGCCCCGCCACCAAAATATTTCCCGTCCATCAGGCAGGAAACCGCGTGGGCGCCATGGGTCTCGTATTCCTTCGCAATCGCTACCGGATCAAACGGATCGCGAATCAGCCCGGCCGAAGGCGACCGCCGCTTTACTTCTGCAATCAACCCCATCGGTGCACTGCGCAATGCATCCATAAAATTCGGCCCTTTTTCAACACCCGAAACTATTGCCCGCATATCCTCCAAGGGCTGGAGTGCCTTCAACCCCTCCACCTCAATGCGTTTGTCAGCAATGATCTGTTCCAGAATATTCATTAACGACTCTTCTTTAAATAGGCTTCGATGAACGGATCGATGTTTCCGTCCAGCACCCCCTGAACGTTCCCAACCTGCTCGTCCGTACGGTGGTCTTTCACCATCGTGTAAGGTTGCATCACGTACGAACGGATCTGCGATCCCCAGGCAATTTCCCCTTTGTCTCCATAGAGCTGGTCAACCGCCTGACGTTTCAAGTCCTGCTCCCTTTCATAAAGCCGTGCCTTGAGCATTTTCATTGCCGCGGCTTTGTTCTTGTGCTGCGAACGCTCTGCCTGACACTGCACCACCGTACCGGTCGGCAAGTGAACAATGCGCACGGCCGAGTCGGTCGTGTTCACGTGCTGTCCGCCCGCGCCCTGCGCGCGATAGGTATCGATGCGCAAGTCCGATTCGATGATTTCAATTTCAATATCGTCGTCGATCTCCGGCGTAACATCCGCCGCCACGAATGAAGTATGCCGACGAGACTGCGAATCGAACGGGCTAATGCGCACCAACCGATGCACCCCGCGCTCGGACTTCAGCAAGCCATAGGCATACGGCCCGGTAATCAACACCGACACACTCTTGATGCCCGCCTCGTCGCCCGCCTGATAATCCATGATCTGGGTCTTGAAATCCTTGCGCTCGGCGTAGCGCGTGAACATGCGATAAAGCATATCCGCCCAGTCGCAGCTTTCCGTGCCCCCCGCGCCCGCGTGCAACGTCAGGTAAGCCCCATTACCATCAAATTCTTCACCGAGGAGCGACTGCATTTCCAACGACTGGAATCCCTCCTCCACCTTTTCAAGTTCGGAAACCGCTTCCGCCAGCGCGTCCTCCTCACCGGCCTCCGCCAGCTCCAGCATCACCTCCGCGTCGTCGAGCCCGGCGGAGATGGCATCGAAAGGGTCCAGCACCAACTTCAGTTGTTTCGCGGCGGCGATATTCACCTGCGCCTTATTCTGATCGTTCCAGAATTCCGGATCAGTGGCGGCGGTCTCCAGCGCATCAAGATCTGCGCGCTTGGCATCAATTTCCAGATAGCCCTTCATTTCCACAAGCTTTTCGCGGAAGGCCTCCATCTTCATCTTCAATTCGTCGTGCATGGTTTTCCTAATGTTTAGAACTTGGAAATATAGCCCAAGGCTCCGAAATCACCAAACCCCGCAACAACAAAAAACCGCCTCTACTTCGTTACGGGTTTCTGTGCTTCGAGCCAAGCCTGCGCTAGCGGATAATTATTCCACGCCGCCCCAGAGTGTTTGATGCGCCTGTTTGAAACGCCGGGTCAGCATCGTTTGGTCTATTGCGCCGAGATCCTGAAATGCAGGATTAATGAAGCTTTTTCGATGGACGTGTCAGTGCATCACCGGGAACAACCACATCTTTAGCTGAAAAAGGAAGCATTCCCTGAAAGTTCCAACTACTGGAAGAACGGGATATTTCTTTTTATGGCGCGCCGCAGGAATCATTCTGCCCATAATCGTTTTGTCTATTCACGAACACCCTTGTAGTCGAAACCAATCTTCCGCTTCGGCGAGCAGGATTACAGCCCGGCCTACAGCGGGGCGATACGTCTACTTGCTCACATCCGCGCGGTAGTATCCTTGTGCGTTATGGGTGGTGGCGGTGGCGGAGTTGCGGGGAAAGGCCATGTTGGTTTCCAGAGGAATGAAATCGGTGTAGACCAGATTGGGTGTCCAGTAGACGTTGTAGGTGCGGTTGGAGGCGGTGGGCCACTGGAGGATGAGGCCGCCCCCCGAAGCGGAACTCTCTAATTGGAAGAGCGAGGCGGGGTTGGTGGGATTGGTTCCGGCGATGTATTCGGATCGATTGTCCTGCCCATCGAAATCGTAGTCGTTGGTCGCGGCTTGATCGAGGTCGCCAAAGTAGTCCGCTTCCCAATCATCGTCCATGCCGTCGGAATCGGTGTCGTCGGATGCCCAGTTCCAGGTGATAGACGAAACCAGATCGCTCAACACCACAACAATGGTGTTGGAAGTTCCCAGGGCAGGAACACTGCCGGATCCGCTCCAACCGATGCACGTGAAATTCGTTCCGTCGGTATGAACGACCGTCTCGACGGAACAGGTGACCGCGAATCTCCACGCATAGGATGCTGTTCCAATCACTGGAATCGGTGAGCCATGAAGGGAGGAAACAGTAAGTTGATAATTCCGCGAATCGAAAACCATCGTTTCCGTCCAGGTGTCCAGCGCATCGGCGTTGCGGACGGTTCGGAAACCCAGTTCATTACGAAACGTGGAGGGCTCTACCCAGTTTCTCTGACCGCATCTGGCGGCGTCTTTATCAAGATTCCAGCTTCCGCCTTTCACCACCCGATCCCCAATGACTGAATCCCAACACCACTCCAATATATTTCCAGCCATATCGTAGAGTCCATATC
Source organism: Pontiella sp. (assembly GCA_029935255.1). Classification (GTDB taxonomy): domain Bacteria; phylum Verrucomicrobiota; class Kiritimatiellia; order Kiritimatiellales; family Pontiellaceae; genus Pontiella. Next base: position 12,533 of record JAOZKS010000005.1, on the reverse strand, counting down.
CATTCGGTTCGAATGAACCAACAGGACTCGTATGGGGATTGATTCCTCCCGCATAGTCGGGATGGCGATCCCCATCAATTTCACAATTGGCATTGGTGTGATCAATGGTATTTCCCCATGGATAGGTTTGATCGACGGAGCCGCCACGTGCGGCATATTCCCACTCGTTCTCGGTCGGCAGGCGATAGCCGCTGGCACCGAAGTCACACGTCCAAAGCGGCGGGGTATAGCAAGGGGTCAAGCCATCTTGTGTACTACGGGCGTTGCACCACTCTACACATTCTAGCCAGCTTACATAATGAACAGGATGGTTAGGCGCTTTCCCACTGCCATCCAATGGCGACAGACCAGGTGCCAATGCGGCATACACATCCCATTTGCTTTTTGCGATCTCGGTGACATCCATGTAGAGCGATCCGCTGGAAACCAAATAGCTCCCGAGAGAAGGGTCGGAGCCGCTGTTGGTTCCCGCTGGAATAAGTGCCATCCCGGATGGCGCAGGATCGGAGGCGCTGAGGGTGACGGAAAGGTTCGAGGTGAGTATGCCGCCGAGATCTTCGCCTCCATCCCAGATGATCTGACGGCTTGTTCCCGCAGGAATGCTTGCTCCGATGTCACCGGAAAAATGGGTGGCGACCACCGGCATGGCTCCGTTGGAGATGGTGATGGATATGGCGGCCGCAGAGTCGATGTCGTAGAAAATATCGACGAGCTTGGTTCCTTCGCGCTGAGCCATGGAAACATTTGACAGCGTTACCGCTGCATGAATATTCCCCACCAGCATTAGGCTGGAAAACATCCCCATATACGACCTAACCATCACGACTCCTTCTTACGTTTTCTCCACCCTTTGGAGCGTAGAACAAAGACGACGGTCGCTCCGGCAATTAGACATACTTTGGCGAAGGCATCGCCGTTGCGGGTGTAGAAGGTGGTTTTCAGGCCAAGGGGCCGAGGATGGATTTCGGCGGTGGTGAATCCTTTGGTGCGCGGTTCAAGGTTGCGCGTCACATTGCCGTAGGCATCGATGGTTCCGGTGACCCCGGTGTTGCAGCAGCGCGCCATGGGCACCCGGTTTTCGATGCAACGAAAGACGGCATGGGCCAGATGCTGTTCCGACTGCGCGGAGGGGTCGAACCAACCATCATTGGTTTGGTTGACGAGCCAACGCGCCCCGTTGCGGACGGCTTTGACGGAGAGGGGCGCGACAATATCCTCGAAACAAATCAATACAGAGAACGAGGCTTTTCCGCGGAGCGGTATCAGTGTGCTTTCGGTGCCGCCACGGAAGTCGACCTCAACGGGTGTGAACTTATTCATGAATTTAGGAAACGGGACGTATTCACCGAAGGGAACGAGATGCTGCTTGTCGTATTTCGCGATCGCAACCCCGTTGGTTCCGAAAAGAATTGAACTGTTATAGTAGATACTGCCGTTCTCACTCGGTATGACATCCATCGACCCGACGAGCAACGGAACGCCTAGCCCGGCCATCCGCCTTGCGAGCCCATAGCTCGGTCGGCCAACGATCCGCACAAACCCCGGAACCGCGGTTTCCGGCCAAATGATTAAGTCGAGGGAATCCAGTCGCGCGACCGTTTCGGTGAGTTCTTCGAGGCGCTCAAGGATGGCCTGATCTTTTTCTTTATCCCATTTTTCGGCTTGCGAAATATTGGGCTGCACGAGCGCGATACGAATGGGTTGATGAAGTTTTGGCTGGTTGAGGAGAACGTTAAGGCCAAACGCCACGGAAAGCGCAAGCGGAAGCAGCCCGATCATAAGCTCACTATGCGGCCGGTACTTTTTGGTGCGGATGCCGTGGGTATATTGACGCAGGGTGATGAAGAGTCCTATATTGAACCAAACCAGACAGGCCGACACCATATATACGCCGCCCCACTCCGCCACCTGAATGATGGCCGGGTTGGCATATTGGCTGACACCGAGTGGATTCCAGGGGAAACCGCTGAAAAGAAATCCGCGCAAATATTCCGACCCGACCCAGACCGCCGTAACCGAAAACATCGTCCGGACATTTTGCCGAATGTGGCTCACACCCCAGCGCTTCATGCAGGCCGAAATCGTAAGGGTTGCGGGAATAAAGTATAGCGCGCAATATAAAGCCAGAACGGCATAGCCCAGCAACGCGCTTCCCTTGAGCGCTAAACCCTCGACCTTCCCCGTCAGGTTATGCAGCCAATATAGAGACCCCATGAAGAAAGAAAAGCCCGCCAGCAAACCGAGCAGCGCCGCTTTTTTTCTAGAGGCCGACTGCACCGAAAACATAAGCGGAACCAGCCCGAAAAAGGCCAGAGATGAACCTCCAACACCGGGAAATGCCAAGGCGAGCAATACGCCTGAAAGAAGACTCCCAAAGAGGGGCAGGAAGGGCGAGTGGAAGAGGGGATGGGTGGATTCCTTGATGGGTGGAGTCGGTGACGAAGCTCTCTTTTTGCGGGCGTTCTTTTTCAGTAATCCATTCATCCAAGATTCCATTCAGCCAAGATTCAGTAAGGTGGGAACCGTGTTCCACTTTCGTTCTGCCGACTGCTGTCTGAAGACTTCAGAAACATATTCCAGCAGATCATCCACCGTGGTGAGCGTTTTCCCGCCAGGCACATCACCCTCCACATTGAGCGACGCAAGGGCCTTCAGCCCCAAAATGCCCTCCCCTTCCGTGGCATCCCAAAAGACAAACATTTTTTCAATGATCATCCGGATGGATCGGTAAAGCATGATCTCGTGGCGTTCGGCATCGCCGAGAGCAAGACGGCCAAAGTCGAGGACCCACATGCGGTCGAGCTGTGCACCGGCCCAGTCGGCAGGACGGATGATTCCAAGTGAAAAATAGGGAAGCAATTGCGGGAAGTGATGCAGCTCGGAGAGGATTTCCAACCAGCGTGAAACATGGTGGCGGTGCGGAGACATCGATTCAAGCACATGTTCCGCCGCCATACGGTCACCGACGGCACAGAACGCGCGGGCCATGAGCAACTTTAGGTCGGAGGATTGTACTCCGTGCGGGTGGAACTGGCGGCAGTACATCGCGATACTGGCCGAGAGATTGTCGACCACCGTACCCCCCGGAATTTCCAGAGACCGAAAGACTTCCTGCAAATGTTCCGCCCAAGCATCCTGTTTTCCCGAGGTCTCGAAAGCAACCGATCTCATTCGCGTCCAATGAGGCGTTCGACCTCATTCATGAACTGACCGGCATCGCGGAAGCGACGGTAGACGGAGGCATACCGGATGTAAGCAACCTCATCGAGTTTTTCAAGCGCAGCCATCACCTTCTTACCTAGTGCCATGCTTGGGATTTCCTTTTCAAATTCCGATTCAGCCTCCAGCACAATCGCATCGGCAATGCGCTCGATTTGTTCCACACTAATGTGGCGCTTGCGGCAGGCGATGGTGAGGCTCTTAATCAGCTTGTCGCGACTAAATTCCTCGCGCCGTTCATCCCGTTTGGTGACTTGTAGCTGGGCGCGCTGGATTTCTTCGTAGGTAGTGAAACGGTGGCCGCAATCGATGCATACACGTCGGCGACGAATGGAGTCCCCATTTCGCACTTCACGACTATCGATCACTCGATTTTCCCGCCCTTCACATTTCGGACATTTCATGCTGCATTCTCCTTTCCTACGAATGGCGGGAAGATAGCCTACTCCACCGAGGCCAAACAACAAAAAACGCCCTACAGATGCAGGGCGTTTTCGGCATTAACTGAAGCCTTAACTATTTTTTCTTTTTAGCGGCCTTCTTCTTGGCAGGCGCTTTCTTCTTCGCCGGCGCTTTCTTTACAGCCTTCTTCTTGGCAGGCGCTTTCTTCTTCGCAGGGGCTTTCTTCTTAGCTGGAGCCTTTTTCTTAGCCGGTGCTTTTTTCTTCGCGGGGGCTTTCTTCTTGGCCGGTGCTTTCTTTACGACTTTCTTTTTAGCTGGAGCTTTTTTCTTGGCTGGAGCTTTCTTTTTAGCTGGAGCCTTTTTTGCGGCTTTTTTCTTAGCCGGAGCCTTTTTGGCAGCTTTCTTTTTAGCCGGCGCTTTCTTTACGACTTTCTTTTTAGCTGGAGCTTTTTTCTTGGCTGGAGCTTTCT
>JAOZKS010000005.1:6149-8342 GCA_029935255.1 Pontiella sp. | reverse complement strand
TTTTTGCGGCTTTTTTCTTAGCCGGAGCCTTTTTGGCAGCTTTCTTTTTAGCCGGTGCTTTCTTTACGACTTTCTTTTTAGCCGGTGCTTTTTTGGCTACTGCTTTTTTCTTAGCCGGCACCTTTTTGGCCGGGGCTTTTTTCTTCGCTTTTGCTTTTTTCTTTGCTGCCATTTTAGTCTCCTTGTTTGTACTCCTGATAACTACCAACTGCGCATCACCATGACTCAACCGAACTTGCATTCATGCAAAGAGCTATTAACGATCGCCCTTCTAAAAAATGTTTATAAGCAGAAAGTGAATTATATGCAACCCGTTTAGTTTATAAAAACAGATCTCATGATTGATGCGGATGTTCTCTTTTTTCTTTTTCCAGAAAGAAAAAAACCAAAGTCATGAAGGCACAAAAAAAACCGCCGGGAGGAGGCGGTTTTTTTTGTTCGGTTGTAGCGAGAGCGCTAGAGTTCCTGCGTGATTTTTTCCACGAGGTAGGCTTGGATGATATCCCCCGCTTCAAAGTTCATGAAGTTGTCTGGGCGGATGCCGCACTCCTGACCTTGTCGCACTTCGGCGGCATCGTTTTGGAAACGCTTGAGCGATCCAATCACCCCTTCGAAAAGAACATCGCGACCCCGCTTGATACGGATGCTTGCCTTCGCGGTAATCCGTCCGCTCTGAACCATGCATCCGGCAATCTTGCTCTTCTTGCTGAGTTCGAATACCTCGCGGATTTCGGCTTCGCCAATAGCCTGCTCGCGCAGTTCCGGCTCAAGCAATCCTTTCATCGCGCTAGCCACATCATCGATAAGCTCATAGATAATGCTGTAGAGTCGGATTTCAACCCCTTCGCGCTTGGCTGCGGCGTTGGTTCCGTTTTCATTTCCGGTGTGGAAGCCTAGAATGATCGCATCCGAGGCACTGGCCAGCATAACGTCGTTTACGGTAACGTTTCCAACATCGTTGGAGATAATCCGGATTTCAACCTTATCACTCTTAATGCCCTTTAAGGAATGCTCGATGGCTTCGACAGAACCTTGGACATCGGCCTTAATGATGACTTTGAGTTCTTTCTTTTCCAGTGTCTCGGCCGCACCAAACAAATCATCCAGCGACATCTTCTTCGGAGCAACCCCGCCCTCTAACATCTGCGTGCGTTCCTCCTTCTGCATCTCTTCGGAAATCGCTTTGGCCTCCCGGTCGGTCGCCATCACCTGAAACTCATCGCCGGCACCCGGCACATTGGTTAGTCCAAGAATCTTTACGGCGGTTGACGGACCGGCAGTACGGATCTTTTTACCTTGGTCGCTGATGAGTGCTTTGATGCGCCCCCAGTACGGTCCGCAGATCACGCTGTCGCCCAACTTAAGGGTTCCGTTCTTTACGAGGATACTGGCGGTCGGCCCCATTCCGGGTTCCATCTGAGCCTCGACCACAAATCCATTTGCCGCCTTATTGGGATTCGCTTTGAGTTCGAGCATTTCGGATTCAAGAACAATCCGCTCAAGCAGCCCATCGATTCCTTCACCGGTTTCTGCACTGACCGGACAGCAGCCGATCGCCCCGCCCCAGTCTTCGACCATGATTTCGTTTTCTTGAAGCTGCTGTTTCAGGCGGTCGGGATTCGCCGAGCGCAGATCCATTTTATTCATCGCAATGATGGTGCAAACTCCAGCCGCCTGTGCGTGCTTGATGGCCTCGATCGTTTGCGGCATAACCCCATCGTCGGCGGCCACCACGAGCACCACGATATCGGTAAGGTTTGCACCGCGGGCACGCATTGCGGTAAAGGCGGCGTGGCCGGGGGTATCCAGAAAGGTAATTTTATGGTCGTTGACTTCGACCGTGTAGGCTCCGATATGCTGTGTGATGCCGCCGGACTCGCCGGATACCACACGGGCATTCCGAATTTGGTCAAGCAGCGAGGTCTTTCCGTGGTCGACATGCCCCATGAACGTGACGACCGGAGGGCGAGGAAGCAAGGCATCTGGAGAGTCAGGAACCTCTTCCGCAAGTTTCGTGCGGGACTTCTTTTGCTTCGGCGCAGCAGCCGAAGCTTTTTTCTTCTCTTCCTTGCGGATCGTAAAGCCATGCTTGGCTCCGATTTCCTTGGCGACTTTCAGGTCGATCTCCGCATTGATGGAGGCGAAAATATTCATCTTCATCAATTCGGCAATCACCTGATTCGGCTTCATGCC
>JAOZKS010000005.1:0-6139 GCA_029935255.1 Pontiella sp. | reverse complement strand
TCCTTGGCTTCGACGGGCAGCTCGACGGCCTCCTCTTTCTCTACCTCGGTTTCAGGCGCCACTTCAGGCTCCGCCGCAGGTTCTTCCTCCGCGTTGTTGTCCGCGCGTGCCTCATCAATCGAAGCATAGCCCAGCTCATCGCAAATCTGTGCTATCTGTTCGTCGGAGAGCTCGGCATCGAGCCCCTCGACAGCAATATCGATGTCCTGAAGAATTTCGATAAGCTCCTCGGAGGAGACCCCTACATCTTTGGCTACTTGTTGTACCGTCATCATTCTGCTATCTCACCATGTTCTTTTGTATAAGCTGTTTCTGCTGCATTCCAAATGTTCTGCGCCTGCTCGCCTGAAATTTCTTCGATGGAGGCGAGGTCGCTCAGATCCGCAGCAAGGATTCCTTCCAAGGTCAGGAAGCCGGAGAAAACCAGATGCTCGGCGAATTCAGTACCGATGCCTTCGACAGCGGCGAGTTTGGTTACGGCAACGGCAACGCGTTCCTCGAAGTCCATACTCTCCTCGTCCTTCTGGATATCCACACGCCAACCCGTCAACTTGGAGGTTAGGCGCGCATTCTGGCCCCGCTTTCCAATGGCCAATGAAAGTTGATCCGCCTCGACCGTCACAACCACGGTCTGCGTGTCCTCATCCGCTTCAACGTGTTTTAGGCGGGCGGGCGCGAGAGAGTTGGTGATCAGCGTGTTGATGTCGTCGCTCCAACGAACGATATCGATCTTCTCGCCAGAGAGCTCGCGCACGATATTCTTCACCCGCATCCCGCGCATACCCACGCATGCCCCAACGGGATCAACGCGGTCGTCGTGGGAAATCACCGCCACCTTGCTGCGGTATCCGGCCTCGCGGGCAATCCCTTTGATCTCCATCGTGCCATCGTTGATTTCGGAAACTTCCAGTTCGAACAGGCGGCGAACAAAATCGGGATGTTGACGCGACAGGGTAATTTCCGGTCCGCGCTCGCGTTCCCGAACATCTGCAATATAGGCGCGAATGCGTTCACCGATTTCGTATTCCTCGGTCGGAACACGTTCTTTGGATGGCATGACCGCTTCGGCATGGTCAAGATCGATGATCACATCGCTGCGATCAAAGCGGGTGACGGTTCCTGTGACGACTTCACCGGTGCGGTCCCTGAATTCTTCAAAAACGCGCTCTTTCTCGGCCATGCGGATTTTCTGCATGATCGTTTGCTTGGCGGTCTGCGCCGCAATGCGCCCAAGGCGCCGGGGCGTCGACTCGATTTCGGAGCCGTCGGACAGGGTTTTAAAGGCTTTGATTTCGAAGGTTTTGCGATTGATTTCGAGCCGCAGATGATCGTCGTCGTCCTCGGCTTTTTCGGTGGCGCTTTGCAGAGCCGATTCGATTGCCTTAATGATTACTTCGCGGTCAACACCACGCTCGCTTTCCATATACTCAACAACAGCTTTCAACTCGGCAGGATTCATACCGCTACCTCCTTCGCACATTCTCGAAATTCAAATAACCGACTCTTACTTTAGAGAACAAAAGAGCGGGCAATGCCCACTCTTGATCAGAGTCATAACTAAAAACAATCGGGGGAACCTACCCCCCTTCCCTGAAACCGTCAAGTGGCAATCCGGGAAAACCCGAGCCCCGAAAAACGAGGGCAGACTGCAATTCTATTCTGCCGGAATCCCTTCCTCTTGCACGGAAGTGTCCGGCGCAACAATTTCGATCGGCTCCGCCAAACCCACGGTCCCCTCGGTAGGGTTCGCCACATCATCCGCCTGCAAGGCCGCAATAGCGGCCTGCGCACTTTCGACCACCATTTGGTAGTGCTGAATCATGACATCTTCGTAAAGCACATCGACCGCTCCCATTTTCCCGAGGGTAATACCCGTACCTTCCTGATTGCTCAGTACGGCCGTTTCGAGATTCGCCACTTTGACGGTATTCGCAGCCGCCATCACTTTGGCGGCCTCGGTGCTCCCTTGCATAATTTTGACTCGGGTAATCATCGCTTCGAGCTGCGATTGCAGCTTCGCCAGTACTTCCGAATTCGCGGTTCCCGTTTCCAGAGCCGCCATGGAAGATCGTTTCAATACATCAATCGATGCGCTATGGGATTCCGCCTGCTCGGTATGGTTTCGCTCGCTTGCATCAATCATTTGCTGCACTTTCGACGATGTGGTGCATCCGGCGACAAGCAGGAGCATGCCCGACATGAACAAGGCTGAAATTGTTTTCATCTGATTCTCCTAATGAATAAATAGATTCTTTTAGTTCCAGAATGCTAGATCCGACCTCGAGTGCCGTCAATTCTTTTCAGCAACACCCATCATTCTGAAATTCTCAGCCCAAGCCCCTGATCCCCGACGGGAAGAACCTAGATAAATAGTACTATATTTGTACTTGATTATTTAAAATTCAGGCTCTACAGTGCGCCCCATAACAAAGGAAACGATTTGAAGCCGCGCTGGCGGCATTTTAACCGATCCCTAGAAATACCCCAACGAACGGGCCGCCTCTTCCCCCTTGGCGGCCCGTTCACCTTTTAAAACCCCCGCCTTGGCTGGAGAAACGTGGATGAAACGATGCAAAAGCTGCCTCACGAAAACGAAAAACAAAACCGGAGTGTGCCCGGTCTGCGGAACGGATCAGGATAAAAAAAAGAACGCCCTTTCGCCAGCCGAGGCCAAGGTGCGTAGATCCGCGCGGAACATCCGAGGGGTCGCCCAGTTTCATTTAGTCCTCTCCATGGTCGGAATGGGTTCACTGCTCATTGCACGGGCATGGGAACAGCTTCCCGACCCCTTTGTGGTTCAGATGAGCATTCTGGTCTTCTGCTATTGCATCCTGATGATCACCGCATTCGGCCTCGTCCAATACCGCTATTGGGCATACAAAATATCCACCACGTTCTATTTCCTGATTGGCATCGTGTTTACCATCTCTGTTCAAATTCCCGGCATTCTGATTATATTGACCCTGCTCTACCTCATCGGCAACGGAACCGCCAAAGCACTCTTCGAGCGCCGCGCAGACGACATGAGGCCCTAAAGTACCGCCTTGGAAATACTTCCCCTTTCCTTTTGCGCGGGCGAGGTGTTTCGTGTATCACCGTCCGCACTATGGAAAAAACACAGAGCAAAAGAGTTGTGGCCATTGTGGGCCGCCCGAATGTTGGAAAGTCAGCACTGTTCAACCGCCTGGTCAAACGGCGGGTTTCGATCGTCCACGAAGAAGAAGGGGTCACCCGCGACCGCATAGCGTGTGAAGCCAACTGGGATGGTGAACGTTTCGAGCTGATCGATACCGGCGGGCTTGGCCACTTCGACAAAGAGGTGAGCACCAACCAGATCGTGGCCGGTACCGAAGCTCAGGCAGAAATTGCCATCGCCGATGCCTCCTTCATTATTCTTGTGGTCGATATTACCACCGGGGCGGTTCCACTCGACGAAGAAGTTGCACGCATTCTCCATCGGAGCGGCCGCACCGTGATCCTCGCCGCAAACAAGGCCGATAACTCCGAACGAGAAATCAACACCTATGATTTCGACCAGCTCGGCTTTCCCGTATTCCCCGTCTCCGCCCTACACAACCGCGGCATTTCGGCACTGATGGAAGAACTGCTCCCGCTCTTGCCGCACGAAGAAAACCCCACGGAAAAAGAACCCTTGCGCGTCGCCGTGGTCGGGCGGCCCAACGCCGGAAAATCGTCATACATCAACCGCCTGCTGCATGATGAACGCGTGATTGTCTCCGACATTCCTGGCACCACGCGCGACAGCATCGAAATTCCCTTCACCATCGGAAAAGGTGAAACCGCGCGCCACTACCAACTCATCGATACCGCAGGCATACAAAAAGAAACCCGCTCCAAAAGCGCGGTCGATTGGTTCAGCAACCTGCGGACCCAAAAGAGTATCGAGCGCTCCGATGTTGTGGTGATGATGCTTGATGCCGAGACCGGCCCAACCAGCCGCGACAAAAAAGTGGCCTCCAAAATCATCGAGGCGCAAAAAGGCGTTCTGTTGCTCGTCAATAAATGGGATCTAGCCAAGGAGGCCGATCAGGAGATCACGCAGACCCGATACCTGCCCGCCCTGCGCGAAACGCTTCCCTTCATGGGCTTCGCCCCGATCCTTTTTGTTTCCGCAAAGGACGGCTACAACATTAAGCGCAGCATCGAGGCCATCGACTATGTCGCCGCGCAAACCCGCACCGAAATCACGACGGGTGTGCTCAACCGCGTCATCCAGCAGGCGTGTGACCGATATCCCCCGCCCATCGCCAAAGGCAAACGCCTCAAAATCTACTATGCCACGCAGACCGGCACCGAGCCGATCTACATCAAGCTCTTCGTCAACAACCCGGACAACGCGCGCTCCAACTGGGTCGCCTATCTCAAAAACCAGTTGCGCGATGCCTTTGGTCTTGAAGGTGCTCCGATGTTCCTCAAGTTCATTGCCCGCTCCCGCTCGGAAAAATAAACTTTTCCAGATGCTGGAAACAAAAAACTCCCACCAGTTGGCGGGAGTTTTTTTTGCGATTCGCAGGTCAGGGCTACTTCTCGGACAACTTTAGCTTGCGGCCTGATTGAAGCCATTCCGCGAAAATAATCTTGCAGTATTTACTGGTTGAAAGGTGCATTGAAGAAGCCCGCTCTTCCAGTTCATCCGCCATTTCCGAGGCCATATTGATCCCGATCGTCTTACACTTAATCCCACTCGCTTTGCGTGCCATAATCTATTCCCTCCTTTTCAAGAAGCTACAATAGTCTTGTACTTATGTGAATCATAAAATTCATACGGACGCAACCCCCCGAAACACGCCCTTTAATCCAGCCCCATCAGGAAGGCCAGCAGACGCTTCTGGTCGAGAGTCAATACATCCTTGGCCTGGAGGAAATAGTTAACGCGGTTGTCGATTTCCCGAGCGGCCAAGGTGGCTAGGTTCATCACCAGCGGATCCACGGTTTTCGGATCGGCCTCACCGGACAACAGCACCGCCTCGAGGTCAAGCAAGGTTAACTCCACATCGCGCTCCAGTTCGATCTCTTTCACCATCAAGGTCGCTTCCAGAGCGACCAGCCGCTTACGTTGGTCGAGGTTGAGATTCAGCGGCAGGTCGAAAATGTCCGGCTGCATATATTCGATCGAATCATACGGCAGGGTTTCCTTCGGGTTCAGCTGCGAGAGCAGGTGCAGCTTTTGCTCCAGGGTCAGCACATTCTTGGCCTTGAGCACAAACTCCACCTTCGTCTTGATAAACTGCCCGTACAGGCTGCTCAAGTCCTTGAGGATGGCATTGGCGCGGTTGGACGATTCATCGGCCGCTACCTGGGAATCAAGACGCCCTTCACGTTTAAGTTCCAGCGCCAACTCGGTCATCTTTCCCTGTATCAGGCTTTCAAGCAAAACACCCTTCTGAGCAAACTCAGCCCCGATGGAGGCAAGTTCCCCCTGTTGCTGTTCCGAAAGTTCCTGCGCGTAACTTCCCATCGCCACCATAGCGGCGAGTACGATTCCAATGACCTGCAAACGATATTTCATTTCAATCTCCTGGGTTGTGTTGTGAACTGCATTCGTTTGTGAAACACCTTGCGGTGGAAATCTATTTCACATCTTTCACATCGAGGGTGATCTTATGGATCTTGCCGGTGAAGCGGGTCTCGTCGCGGCCAATGCCAATCCCCTCGGCGACGGGGGTCTGGTTGTCGAGCCCGACATCTGCCGTCTCATCCGCGGAAAAGATCAGGGGTTGCGTTTTTTCGATCCGACCTTCAGCCACCTTTTTCCCGTTGACGGAGAGGGTTGCCAAGCCGCCCTTTCCAATTCCGCCGCCGTCGTAGACGAAGTCGAGCACGACCGTGGCTTTTCCCGCCGGAACCGTATCGGAGGCCGCAACGGTGTAACGTTCGAGTCCGAGGAAGTTATAGGTGTAGATCGGTTTCCCATCTTTCATGTAAAGACACCAACCTCCGAATCGGCCGCCCTGAGCCAGAAGTACGCCGTTGGCGCCGCCTTCAGGAATCACCACTTCTGCCGTAATGGTTTTCGAGCGGTTCTTCACGTTCATGAAGGTATTTTCCAACATGCCGTTCATTCCATCGTAGAGCGTGATCGATGTGCGGTCGCCCAACAGATCCGGGCGTCCGGCGA
>JAOZKS010000380.1 GCA_029935255.1 Pontiella sp. | reverse complement strand
CTTAGTGCCATTCCTGTCGGAACCCCTTTCTGCCATAAAATTCCCGGAAGAGCCTATAAACCTAAAAAGCAGTTAAATAGTAACGCGGCTAGCTGATTGACCCAAGCGTTTCCCCGCACCGACCCGTCGTTTTCCCCCTGCGGGGGTGAAACGACGCTACACAACCTAAGAACTAAAATGGGGGAACTTCTTTGAATACCTATTTAAACCACAACATGTGGAGGCTTCTTGAGTCAATCAGCTAGCCACGTAAACTAATGGATCAAGTGCGGGAAACGTTGCGGTACTACCACTATGCGTATCGTACGGAGCAGACCTATTGCGACTGGATCAAGCGGTATTTGAACTTCCATGGGATGAAGCAGCATCCTCGGGTGATGGGGGCGGTGGAGGTGGAGCGCTATTTAAGCGATTAGGCGTTCCTTTCAACTGGTACATAGAAAAAATGCTAACCAGCCATCTGAGGTTGAGGCTCAATCAGGCCTCCTATTTCACCAATACTGAATCTAAATGGGCGGTAAGGGGGGCGGAAAATCTTAAAGTACCGCAAAGGAATGCAACCGCAGAATACGCGGAACCACGCAGAATGAACCCATTCAATGCATCTGCTGTTTTCTGCGACCTTCTGCGTGTTCTGCGGTTCTTATTTGTCTGTTTGGGCGGTACAATAGGAAGTTCGAGTCCCCTAAAATTAAAACCATACGGAAAAGCGAGCATTTGTCTTGTCTTCAACTTTCAAGCCCCGTTTTATATGCGCCATGAAAATTCTCGGTATCGAAACCTCGTGCGATGAAACTGCGGCGGCCGTTGTTGAAAACGGGCGCAACGTGCTTTCCAACGCCATCTACTCGCAAATCGCCAAGCACCGACCTTATGGCGGCGTTGTGCCGGAGATTGCCTCGCGCAACCACGTTGCCATGCTGCCCGGTATTATCGATGAAGCGCTGGAGGCCGCCGGAGAAACCTACGAATCCATCGATGCCTTTGCGGTCACCTATGGTCCCGGTCTGGCCAGCTCGTTGTTAATCGGGTTTTCCGCCGCCAAAACGCTGGCACAACGTCTAGGGAAACCGCTCATACGTGTTAATCACCACGAAGGCCACCTGCACTCCATCTTCATGAAGGACGATGCCCCTGCGCCCGAAACCGTTTTTCCCATGCTCGGTCTCCTCGTCTCCGGCGGCGACACCAGCCTCGTCATGATGCACGAAACCGGACGCTATGAGTTGCTCGGCAGCACCATTGATGATGCCGCAGGCGAAGCACTCGACAAGGCCGCTGCCGTCCTCAACCTCGGTTATCCAGGGGGCCCCATCATTCAGAAAACCGCCGAGGGCGGAAATCCCGCCGCGATCCGCTTTCCGCGCGGGCTCGATCAACCCGATCGCGGTAAGTGGATCTATAAGTATGACCGCAATCTTTGCTTTAGCTTCAGCGGGCTGAAAACCTCACTGCTTACCCATGTCAAAAAGCTGGACCACGTACCCGAGGGGGATGAGTTGCGCGACATTTGTGCCAGCTACCAGGAAGCCGTATGCGATGCGCTGACGATCCGCGTTGAGCGGGGGCTCAAAAAATTACCGGTAAAAAGTTTTGCCTGTGCGGGCGGGGTTTCAATGAACAAGATTCTGCGCGAAAAACTTGAAATCCTTTCTGAAACAAGCGGCATTCCGCTTCTGCTTTGCCCGCCTGCCTATTGCACCGACAATGCCGCCATGATTGCCGGCGTGGCCTATGAAAAGGTGCGGCTTGGATTGGCGGGGGCGGAGCCCGGCGACGTTAACCCCAACCTAAAATTGGCAGACTGGGAATAACGGTTCCACCTTAAGTCGGCCGATCAGTGGTCGAAGATTGGGGCAGGCGCACTTTTTCGTAAAAAACAGGGAAAAGGAACATGGACTATCCACCACGGGATACCCTAGTCTGAAGATCCGTGTGAATATGGAGGAGTGGTCGATGAATGACGGCGCGGTTCTGGTGAGTGAAGAGTTCCGAAAGCAGATCCGGGGAACCCAGTTGCAACACTTGTTCAACTATCTTCCCGGGGTCTATTTTGTGGTCAAGAATCTGGAAGGGCGGGTCATGATGGCCAACGGCGTTGCCGCCCGATTATGTGGATTCGAGCATGAATCGGAAATGATCGGGAAAACCGATTACGATATTTTCTCGAAAGACCGTGCGGATGCCTATGTGCTGGACGACCGTAGCGTATTTGAAACCGGGGAGCGTATTATTGATCGTGTGGAAATGGCACCTGATCCGAAGAACTCAATCAACTGGTTTGTCACCACGAAAATTCCGCTCTATTCACACGAGGATACGATTATCGGGTTGGCGTGCATTGCGCGCAACATGACCGATGCCTACGAAAAACTGCGCCCCTATGCGGAGATGAACGAGGTGCTCGAATATGTGTTCGAAAACTATGCCCAGCCGATCAAACTCGACGAGTTGGCGCAGGTGGCTCATCTGTCGGTCAGCCAGTTTGAACGGCGTTTCAAGAAGGTGTTCGAGATCACCCCAACCCGGCATATCCTGAATGTGCGTATCCGCGCGGCGTGCAAGTTGCTCACTTCGACCCACGACACCATCGCCTCGATTGCGTTGGATACGGGGTTCTACGACCACAGCCACTTTGTCCGTAGCTTTAAGAAGCTGATGGGGCTTTCACCCAGCACCTATCGCAAAGAAGGTCGAACCAACCCATGGTGATATACACGGGCATGACTTTTTTTTACAAGACGGTGAATGGTTCTTCTTGATAACTTATGTCCATGTTTAATGGCGTGTTTCGTTCGCTGT
>JAOZKS010000379.1 GCA_029935255.1 Pontiella sp. | reverse complement strand
TTAGATAGATCAATAAGATGATCATGTCGCGCCCCATCCGGGGCGCGTGGATTGAAACCAAACCAGTAATAGAAGCCGACGCACCACCAGAAGTCGCGCCCCATCCGGGGCGCGTGGATTGAAACGCCTCGAAACGCCGCAGATCATACCCCATCTCCTGTCGCGCCCCATCCGGGGCGCGTGGATTGAAACATAGACAATGAATCACCAGCACATACGGGTATAAGTCGCGCCCCATCCGGGGCGCGTGGATTGAAACATCGGTCAGCGTTGTGTTGACGTTGCAAAGGGAAGTCGCGCTCATCCGAAAAGAGCCTTTTTTTACCTGAAATTTCCGCTTCCAGATATCCCAATATACATGGAAACGGCATATCCCGATCAGGTTTCCTGAGGGGTGTTGATTCTTACAATATTTATCCGTCGGAAGAATAGGGTTTATACGATCCAGGGTTTCCGGTGCGGGAAATCGAGCATTTGGTTGGCTTCGTCATCTCCGATAAACTTTTCGATTTTTGGATCCCATTTGAGTTTTCGACCGAGCTTCATGGCTATGTGATGGATCACGCAGACACTGTTGGAGCGGTGCCCGACTTCTACGGGGCTGATGGGGTCTTTGCGGGTGCGCATGCTCCGCAGGAAGTCGGCTTCGTGGTTTTTGCTTTCGTAAAGATGGATTCCTTCGTCGGGAATCTTTTCGCGGAAGATGGCGCGATCGGGAGCATCGAATCCGCCTCGGTCTACCCAGATCCATCCGTCGGATCCAATAAATTTAACGCCGGCTTTTCCGCCATGGGAAACCATCTTCACGCCGTTGGCATAAAGGGCCTCGGCCTGATAGCCGACATGCACATCGAAGAGACCGCGTTTGGGAAAGTCGGCGGTTGCTTGGATTTCCACGGGGCCGGAATACGTGTCGAGGCCAAGGCCCCACTGGGCAATGTCGTACATGTGCGCACCCCATCCGGTGATCATGCCGCGGCAGTACGCTTCGATCTGCAACCAACCGGGGCGCGAGAAATTCTTTTGCGGATGAACCCTGTGTTCGGCGTAGGGCATTTCCGCCGTCGGGCCGAGCCATAGGTCATAGTCAAGGTTGGTTGGCACGGGCGATTGCGTTGGATCGCCCGTTCCATGGTCGGTCGGCACGACCACTTCGATCTCCTGAAGTTTTCCGAGGAATCCATTGCGCACCAATTCACAGGTCTTGCGAAAATAAAGGCTTGAACGCTGCTGCGCGCCGGTCTGCAAAATCACGTTGTTGCGTCGCACGGCCTCGACGAGCTTTTGGCCTTCGACGATGGAATAGGTCAGCGGTTTCTGGAGGTAGATGTCTTTTTTTGCATGGGCCGCCGCAATTGCGTTGACGGCGTGTTGGTGATCCGGCGTTGCAATGATTACTCCATCAATATCCGGCGAAGCCAGCAGTTCGCGGAAGTTCTGATACACCTTGATTTCCACCGTCTCGCCCTTTTCTGCATAGCGTTTTTCCAAATCCTTTTTAGCCTGCCGGGCGCGATTGATATCTGCATCGCATACCGCCGTGATGCGGGCGTTGATCCCTTTCTCCGATCCGCAGCTGACCATCGCGAACATATTGCTGCGCCCCATGCGTCCCGTGCCGATGCATCCGATGCGCAACTCCTGCTCCGCTCCCAACACACCCGAGGGAAGGATTAAGGGGAAGGCCGCGACTCCAGCTGAAAGGTTGAGGAACGTATTTCGTGAAAGCGTTGTGCTATTTTTCATTTTTATACTCCTTCCATAGGCCTTCGGCCTGTTCTTCGTTGAGTTTCCCGTCATAGACAAATAACCGGTAGCGGCGGGTATATTTCCTGCCCGGTTCAAGTTTCCATGGTTTTACCTGTACCGGATTAAAGTTGGCAAAGATTGCGCCGTTATTTTGCTTATCCCACGTGCGCAGCATTTCTGGATGGTCGCGGTTCTCCCGATGGCCCATCAACAGCACCCCGGCGGTTCCGCCGTTCGGTACAGAACCTTGAAAACGAACCCATTTGGCGCGGGTAAAGTTTGCGTCAAACCGGTTCTTGCCTTCGCTCGTCAAAATGGCGCAGGTGTCTTTGTTCCACGAGGCCGCTCCCCGGTATCCGAAGCCGCTGTAGCGATACGCAGAGACTTCGACCGGATGCTCCGTTGCGCAACGGTGGGTAATGCTGATATCCAGAAAATAGCCGTTGGCTTCCGGTTGCGTGAAGTCGGTAAGAAGTACATGGGTTTCTTCGTTTAACACGACTCGGGGGGCGCTGGGCGCGGTGCGGTCAATGTAGTCGCTTTCCGCGATGAACCCTCGATCCTGTATCGTCGCCCGACGGCCTTGGATAAGTCCTTCACCCTTTTGCAGCTCCCAGCAGACAATCTTACGCCCCTCCACCTCGATGTATTTCCAGGGCCACCAAAGCCCGAAATGGTGCAAGTGATCCTCTGGCTGGAAATCGGTTACGCTGAAACCGGACGGCGTTCTGAGCGGATGAATGAAGTTGCTTCCCTTGAACGCATCTCCGCCTTTCGGGTTTTGCATGGGCAGAATCTGGTAGCCCAACAGCTCCTGCCCGTTGTGCCCGATCGTTAGTCGCTCCCCATTCGACTGGATCCTCAGTTCAGTTCTAGCCTGAGATGCAAGGCATACCAGCAAAACAACGGCTATGCTAATGGGTCGATTCAATGTCTGCATGCAGCCTCCACTATTCTACCAACGAACCTTTATTAGTAATTTAACTTAACAAACTAAGTCCAGCATATTTATCGATTACAATTGGCTCTTCGAATATTTTTATGGTTCTCCGTAG
>JAOZKS010000378.1 GCA_029935255.1 Pontiella sp. | reverse complement strand
TGACCCCTCTTTTGTGCTCATTACTTGAAATTCAATTTCCACGTAATGTTTTTGTTTTCAGCGCTGTCGATACTTAACTCAGCAATCCCAACCTCTAAATCAATAATTTTAATAGAAATGGCACCACTGTCAGCGAAACATTCAGTTGGTTTCATACCATTCATCGCAACGATCACTTTATACGTTTCACCACAAACGACCGATGAGATACCAGAAAGCTGTTTATCGGCAGCATTCCATACAGGATATTTAACCATATCCACATATCCCTGCATGATATGGCGATTGGTAGATATAAACTGTGGATTCGCTTGAACAGCATGTACTGCCATCACTCTTGTCTCTCCTGGTCGTAACTCCTGTTTCAGTTCACCACCTCCTGAGAGTTTGCCAATAAATCGCTTATTCCAGAAATCGTACACATAATAATTCTTAGAATTATCTAAACCAAGGCCTCCATCGTCAACAGAGTCGTCAAATTGAACAGTAATTGATGAAGCTAAAGGAACGGTACCGCCTTTTGCACGTACGCCTCCCCTTTTTGTCGGCCACGCGACTTCTGCTTTTTTATATTTCGCGTTGTACTCCCGGGGTATCGATGCCCATTGCTCTTTTGCCAGTTTTGGGTCTGTTTGGATTTTTGTGTTATAAAAGGCAACCAGATGCCAGTCTTGGTTGATGGCAAAATCAAAGACAGCAGGATACTCCTTCCCTGCGAACGCATCTACCGGACGCGCACTTCTATGAGCTTTATACATTGGCAATATGCGAGTCAGGTCATAACGCATCTCGTCGGTCATTTTCTCGATATATTTACCTATCTCGATCCGTCCATTCGTCAGTAAGCTCATTGTGTACATCGTTCGCCAGCCATCGCGATTGAATGGGAATGCATGGAACGGATTTATCACATCGTTAACATATTTCACAACAACTCGATTCTTGTACCAACGGAGCCCACACTTTCTAGCCATTACAGGATAATAACGATCAGTATCTCCTTCTGTTCGATGGGTGGTTATAACACCCAGGCAAACATCGCCGTGCCTAGGCAACCGCTCATGAATATCAGATTCTGGCCCAAGCCCATCAAAGGCCAGTTTATAGATGTTCCGATAAGCAGAAGTTGCCGTTGCGTATTTATCTTCCAGGCCGCCATCATAAGCCCAACCAGTGTCAGGGTAATCAAACTTCATTGCTTTCACACCTCCAGCCTTGAAATTAGCATACACCTCCCGCATATGTTTGATAAAACCGGGGTCAGTAAAATCGTAACTCCACAACTCATCGCCGTGGTAATAGTTAATACGCCCTTTAGAACGTTTACGAGATGCATCGTTAAACAAAATATGACCCGGGAACTGTTTACAATAGTCTTCCGACCGACGAGCTGTTTGACAGTAAATAAACGGGACACCGCCTAATTCCTGTACGGCACCCCCCCATTTAACAATCGTATCGTAAGGCTTTTCCAGTTTTCCACTTTTGTATATTTGCAGGTGCTTATCATCCCACCATCCCTGTTGATTATTGGGTTTCGAATAATCATCGGGTTCCAAACGTACGGCTAGTGGACTGTAATTGAGGAAACCTGTTTCTTTGGCTTTCTCTAACGCATCAATAATACCTGTTGAGGTATTTTTGAATTTATCCCCTCCCCATTGCCCCTGTTGGCAATACCAGAAATTCAACCCGGGATAAGTAATTGTATCCATCTTAACCCCATTCAAGATCTTTAAGGCCTGTCCATATTTTTCTAAAGCAAGAAATGGACTGTCGGTGCAATAGTCAATGTAAAAACCGTCATTGGAAAAGAGTGTTATTGAAGCAGGATCAATCCGTTTACCAATTGGATCATCTGCCCACATTTCAAGGGATAATTCCTCTCCACTGTTTTTTATCTCAACATGTTTTACAAATTCAGCATAACTTGCCCCGCCGAAAACCAATGACCGTTTACGCTCACCTTTCCTTCCAAAAGTTACCAGCATATTGTTATGACTGGAGTTTTTATTACCACGCTTCACCGTAGTTACATATTCACCACTTCCTCCGTCAAGGCTTTTGATGTCATGCAGGATCATCCCCTTAAAGGCAATTCCAGCCATAGGAACAAATCTTTTAACCTGAATCGCCTTATCCGATGTATTCTTCATGCCGCAATTCAGCACAAAAAAACTGTGCTTGTCATATACCGACACCATGAACAACAATGAGTGAGCCCCTTTCTTCGTCCCACTGACAGTTATACGCTTTCCTGAACCAACATGATCCGATACTTCCATTATTTCCACAGAATGCATGTAACCATCATCACTCTTCAACCCATTTATCTCCCAGTGGCAAGCAGTCAAGCATACCGTATTATCTCGCTTGTCAATCGCCTTAAAAACCCCAGCATTCAAATCAACATTTACTGAGACAAAACTGTTTTCAATTCGCACAGCCCCATCCGTCTTTTCGACTTCCACAGCCTTTAATTGGCTTCTGCTTACAAAACAAATAATCAGTAAAATAAATATGGTTCGTAACATCAGTTTATTCCTTTACACTAAATACTATTTAAACACACCAAAATGACTTCTGCGCCTACCCCCAATCTTAGACCACGGATCGGTGAACTTAAGGTGGACCCTGCGGTTCCTTGTTCCTTGCGATCATGTTCTGACAGCTCCTTCCAGAATATCTCAGCCGGGGTTCGTTTGTCCAGTGCGCTGTGCTTGCGCTCGTGATTGGTGTAACGTGTGTAACGGTGTAACGGGTCAGTCCTTTGATATTGGTGTCGAGGAAAAACCAGCAACAAACCCA
>JAOZKS010000089.1 GCA_029935255.1 Pontiella sp. | reverse complement strand
AAGGCGACGCCCGATAATCCGCGCGGCTCCCGCAGCATGTCGAAGGAACTGCGCTGCAAGGGGGTTGGGGAGTGGAACGAGTATATCATTGTGGCGGTGGACGGTGTCGTGAAACTGAGCATCAACGGCAAGTTTGTCAACGGCATCAGAGCGAGTTCAAAAAAGAAGGGCTACCTGTGCCTGGAATCCGAAGGCTCGCCGATTGAATTCAGAAACATTCGCATCATGGAACTTCCTGGCGGGATTTTGGAAGAAAGTGAAATGACTGAAGCGGTGAAATAATGAGGGCGGGCTAGAACGGTCTTCGGCGGCCGGGATGCCGGGTTCTTTTCTTTTTCTTTTCTTCCTTTTTTTCGTCTTCCTTGGCGGCCTCGTCGAGGCCGAGGTCTTCCTGGAGGCCGTCGGTTGCGCCGCCGGTGACGGTTCCCAGGGCATCGAAGGTGAGGGTGCCAGCGCCTTTGAGGAGGTCGCCGGCAAATCCGGTGACGCTGGCAACGGAGCCGATGATGGCATCGTAGAAGCTTTCGTAAAGTTTGGATGAGGTTTCGCTAAAACTTGCTCCGCCTTCTTCTTTCCCCATGTCGGTTATTTCTATATTGGGCAGGGGGATGGGGGCGGTGGGCAGGGCGGATAGTTTGGCCCGAACCTTTCCGTTTTTGACGAGCAGGTGCGCGATGATGACTTTTGGGCCGGCCTCTTCATCACTCGCTGCGATGACTTCGTTGGTGCTGACGGGTTTGGATTCTTGCCCGGCGGAGAGCGATTTTTCGCGTTTTTGGGTGGCGGATTCAACGAAGGCTTTCAGGGCTTTTATGTTGTCGGTGCTCAGCTGGCGTTCGTAGGCGATTCGGGGTTTTTCGATCAGGATGTCTTCGATGAGCAGGATGCCGGTGGCGATGGAGTCGGGATCGATACGGACGCTGAATTGTTCGACGGTGACGAGGTTTTCATCGGCGAATCCCTTTGGGTTTCCGACTTGTAGGTTTGCGATTCGGATGAGTCCCTTGTGCGGTTCCACGGAAAGGCGCTCGAAGGCGGCGAGTGTCAGGAAGTCTTTGCCGGGCGGGGTGTTCTTCTTGCTGTGCCGGGCGAGTATGTTTTTGGGTCTGAGCCTGCCTATGCCCTGTGCGCCTGTGGCGGGGTTGTTGGTCGGGGTTGGGGTGGTCATGTTGACCGCAAGGTCGGTTACAATCAGGGAGTTAAGAACGATGGGGTGTTCTGCGAGCGGTACAGGCGCGTTGGTTGTTTCGGCATCGGGATCCGGGGTTGGTGCGGCGGGTGTTTTTGATGCGGGTGGAGGGGTGAAGCCTTCGGCGATTTTCTGAAGCTCGGTTCCGTTTCCGGTGGTTTCGGTTTGTTCGATGTTGATCAAGGGGGAGTCGAGGTGGATTTCCTTGATGACGACCTGATCGGAAAAAATGGATTCGGGGTCGATCGTTATGCCGATGCTGGGGAGGTGGAATAGGTTGGTGGTGGTGAAGCTTCCGGCGGGGTTGGGAATGGTGATGGCTTCGATTCGCAGGGTGCCTTCGACGAGTTTAACGGAGATGCTCCCGATGGAGGCCATGGTTTGGAGTTCTTTTGGGGCGTTGGCGTGGGCGGTGTCGAGGAATTTGATTTGGATGTCGTCGACGAAGAGGTTGTGCAGTTCGACGGGGGGCGGGGTGGATTCGTTTTCGACCGGTTTTTCTGGTTCCGGGGCATCCGGGTTTGGGGTAGCCGAGGGGCTGCTTATGCTTGTGTCTGTCGCGATTTGTTTGGCGATTCGCATGAATTCTGTGACGGTGTCGGTTTGGGGGTTTTGCTCAAGGAAGGCGTAGGGTTTGATCACTTGAACGTCTTTGATCACCACGGTGGCATTGGTGAGCGTGGCGGGGTCGAGTTTGATTTTGATGGCATCGAGCTCAAACACGTTGGGGGTGGCAAGGCGTTGGGGATTGCTGAGGGTGAGGCGGCTCAGTTGTACATCCCCGGAGATTGGGCTCAGTGCGAGTTGTTCGAGCCGGAGGCGAATATCGAGTTCCGGGTGGGTAATGTTGACGATGCGCAGCTGAATGTCGTCTATGACGAGTTCGCGGAGCTCAACGGTTGGGGCGGGGGGCTTGGCGGTGGGCGCGATTTCGGGCTCCGGGGCTTCGGCCGCATCGACCGGTGGAGCGGTTTTTTGGGCGGCTTTGGAGGTGAAGCTGTCGACGATCTTCATGAATTCGGCAAGCGTGTCGGTTTCTGAGTTTTGCTCGTAGTAGGCGTAGGGTTTGGTGATCTGCACGTGTTCGATGATGATGGGGTCGGAGTAGATGGACTCCGGGTCTAGTTTGATATCGATGGATTCCAGCGTGAAGAGGTTGGGGGTGGTTAATAGACCCGGATCGCTGAGGGTCAGGTTTTTAAGCTGCACGACTCCATTGCTCATGCTGAACGTCATTTCTTCGAGTTCCATCCGAATGTCGAGGTCGGGATCGTCGGTGTTGGCGAGGAACATTTGAACGTCGGTGACCCGCAGCTGGTTCACGATGACTTTGGTGGGTTCCTTGTCGGGATCTTCCTCATCGGGTTCGGGCTTGGGTTCTTTGGGTTGGTTGGGGTCGATTTTGGCAAAGGCGAAGAGGTTGGTGATGTATTCGGTGATGTTGTCGGTTGCGCGGTTTTGTTCATAAACAAAGTGGGGGCTGTCGATCAGGATGTCCTCAATGATGATCGTATCGGAAAAAAGGGTTCCAATATCGATGGCAACGCTAACCTCGGCAAGGGACACGGTGTTGCTATAGCCAAAGACATCGTGGTTCCCGATCTCGAATCCGGTTAGAACCAGAGTTCCTTTGCGCGGATTGATTGAAAGCTTTTCCACGGAAACAGGAGCCCCGAGCGCTTTGGAGCCGATCTTTTCCGCAAGGATTTTGACGGTGGGCCCGAGCCAGAAAAGAAAGGTGGCCGTCAGCAATACGATGAGCAGCAGCAACAGGGAGCCCAGACTGAGCAGACTACGTTTTAAACCTTTTCTCATGGGATCCTCTACAAGTCGGTTTCTTCTTTGCGAACAAGCACAATAATGCGATTCCCAACGCTTGCAAAGCTCTTATCCGGGGAATGCGGGCTGATCGGGTGATTATTCCGTGCGGAACCACCGGCATTTCCTTCATTTACAGCTTGTATCACAGGGCGTTACGTCTATTATGGCGCGCTCAATTGAACGGGAGATGTGTGGTTTTTCCGGCCGAGTGGCTGGGCTGCGCTTCCCTCGAATTAAATTAAACAAGGTTAGGGAGCGCGTGTTCCCGCTTAATTATGGAATCAACAACCAACACAGTCATGGCCGTCGACGAAGCAGCCATGGAAGCAATGTACGAAGAGACCCTCAAGAACTTCACCGAAGGGTCAATTGTAAGCGGTAAAATCCTCAGTGTGAACGATGGCGACGTATTGATCGACATTGGCTACAAGTCCGAGGGTATCGTATCGGTCCAGGAATTTGATGACCTGGAAGAGGAACCCATCGGCCAGGAGGTCGAAGTTTTTCTAGAAAAACTCGAAGACGAGTATGGAATGATCGTACTCAGCAAACGCCGCGCCGTACAGCAGCGCGCATGGGACTATGTTGTTAACGAATGCGAAGAAGGCAGCCTCGTTACAGGAACCATCAAAAACATTGTTAAAGGCGGATTCATCGTCGACGTAGGCGTAGACGCCTTCCTTCCGGGTTCCCAGCTGGACGTGGTTCCGGTTCGCAATCCCGAAGAGCACATGGGCAAGACCTACGAATTCCGTATTCTCAAAATCAACCTTGAGCGCAAGAACATTGTGGTTTCCCGCCGCGAACTCATCGAAGAGTCCCGCCGCGAATCCCGCCGCAAGATCCTTGCCGAAATCCAGACGGGTCAGCTTCGTGCCGGACAGGTCAAGAACATCACCGACTTCGGTGCGTTTGTCGACCTCGATGGAATCGATGGCCTGCTACACGTGACCGACATGACATGGGGTCGCATCAACCATCCTTCCGAAATCCTCAAAGTCGGCGACAAGCTCGACGTGATGATCCTCGAAGTGGATCTGGAGAAAGAGCGCATCAGCCTCGGTCTCAAGCAGACTCAGGACAATCCATGGGAAGACATCGAATCCCGCTTCCCGATCGGAGCCCGCGTACGCGGCAAGGTTGTCAACCTCGCTCCGTATGGTGGTTTCATCGAACTGGAGCAAGGCATTGAAGGTCTCGTACACGTTTCGGAAATGTCCTGGACCAAGCGCATTCAGCGCGCGGCCGACGTCCTCGCCCTCGGCGACGAAGTCGACGCGGTGGTTCTCAGCGTCAGCTCCGATGACAAGAAGATCTCCCTCGGCATGCGCCAGGTCGAAGACAACCCATGGGAAGTTGTTGCCGGCAAGTATCCGATTGGATCGCTCGTACAGGGCAAGGTTCGCAACTTCACCTCCTACGGTGCATTTGTTGAACTTGAAGAGGGTGTGGATGGAATGATCCACGTGTCCGACATGTCCTGGACCCGCAAGGTCAACCATCCTTCCGAAATCCTCCAGAAGGGCGAAGAAGTTGAAACCGTCGTGCTCGAAATCGACTCCTCCAGCCAGCGCATCAGCCTCGGCCTCAAGCAGGCGCAGGGCGATCCGTGGGCCGGTATTGTGGATCGTTATCCGGTCGGCACCAAGATCAGCGGCACCGTCACCAAGATCTCCTCCTTCGGCGCATTTGTCGAAATCGAAGATGGGATCGATGGCCTCGTGCACATCAGCCAGATTAGCGACGAGCACATTGAAAACGTCAAGGATGTCCTCAACGTGGGCGACACCATCGAAGCGCGCGTCGTGAAAGTGGATCCGGTCGAGCACCGCATTGGACTGAGCGTCAAAGCCGCCAAGGTCGGCGACGACGAGTTCGAAGTTGAAGAAGGGATGCTCGAAGGCCTCCAGCAAGGAGCCGAACTGGTCAATCTTGCCGGCGCATTCGATAGCGCCTTCGGCGACCAGCTCGACGAGTGGCACCCTGGCGACTCCGCCAAAAAAGACGAAGAAGAGGAAAAATCCGAGTAGGAGATTCCCTTTCGAAGTCACAAAAAAAGCCCGCCCAACCGGCGGGCTTTTTTGTTTGGAGGGTTGGAGTTCGCGATCCCGGCGGTTTTTTTCGATGTAGACGAAGCTTTGTCTACATTAAGCCGTTTTTTTGTGACTTTCCGGCGGATTTATGGCTCAATGCGCATTTCATCTTTTGACGGGTAGGAACGATTTATGAACATAGAACAACAACTTGATTTCCTGTCGGCTCGCGCGGTCGATTTCATTGCGCGCGACGATCTGAAAAAGAAGCTCGAAAAGGCGGCCGCCGAAGGGCGTGGACTGCGCATCAAATACGGAGCCGACCCCTCCGCGCCGGACATCCACCTCGGCCACGTGGTCGGGCTGAACAAGCTGCGCGAATTCCAGGATATGGGCCACACCGTGGTCTTCATCATCGGCGACTTCACCGGCATGATCGGCGATCCCTCCGGTCGCTCGCAAACCCGCAAGCCGCTTACTAAAGAGCAGGTGGCGATCAACGCGAAATCCTACCAGGAGCAGGTCTTCAAGATCCTCGATCCGGAAAAGACCGAGGTTCGCTTCAACTCCGAATGGTGCGGCAAGATGAAGTTCGACGATGTCATCCGTCTCACCGCACACGTCACCGTGGCGCAGATGTTGGCGCGCGATGACTTTTCCAAGCGATATGCCGCCAACCAGCCGATCTCGATCGTGGAGTTTCTCTACCCGCTCGTGCAGGCCTACGATTCCGTCATGGTCGAAGCCGACCTCGAACTCGGGGGAACCGATCAGCTCTTCAATTTATTATTGGGCCGTGAGCTGCAAAAGGTGATGGGGCAGCCGCCGCAGTGCGTCATGACCTTGCCGCTGATCGAAGGACTCGACGGCGTTCAGAAAATGAGCAAGAGCCTCAACAACTATGTCGGCGTCGCCGAACCCGCGCGGGAAATGTATGGCAAGCTCATGAGCGTACCGGACGACCTGATGTGGAAATATTTTGAATACATCCTCTGCTGGCCGAAGGACGAAGTTCAGGCCATGCATGCCAAGGTGGCCAGCGGCGAGCTGCACCCGCGTGCGGCAAAGGACATGCTCGCGCAGGCGGTGGTGAAGCGTTTCATCGGCGAGGCCGAAGCCCAAAGTGCCTCGGAAGAGTTCACGCGCATCTTTGCGCAGAAGGCCTTGCCGGACGAAATTCCGGAAGTGGTGCTTCCCGCCGAAGAGATCGGCCTGCTGGTCCTGATGGTGCAGGCGGGCTTGGTGAAGACCAACGGCGAGGCCCGCCGCTTGGTCACGCAAGGGGCCGTGAAAATTAACGACGAAAAAATCAGCGATCCCCGCATGCAGGTTGTTCCGGAAGATGGAATGGTCATTCGTTCAGGAAAGCGTGGATTTGCAAAAGTTAAACTAGGATAGCACTTCGTATTTCTCTGGGCAGGGATACGCAATACGCAACAACGGAGGTTTAGAGATGGCTGGACATAGCAAGTGGGCAAACATTAAGCATAAAAAGGGCAAGGCTGACGCCGCACGCGGTAAGGTTTTCAGCAAGATTGCCAAGGAAATCATGGTGGCGGCGAGCGCGGGTGGCGGAAACGTTAACGACAATATTTCGCTGCGTGCCCTGGTTCAGAAAGCCAAGAGCGTCAGTATGCCGAAGGATAATATTGATCGTGCCATTAAGAAGGGTACGGGCGAACTCGAAGGCGGCCAGCTCACCGAAGGCTCCTACGAAGGCTACGCGGCAGGCGGCATTGCCGTCGTCGTGAAAGTCCTGACCGACAACAAGAACCGCTCCGCCTCCGAAGTGCGCCACGCCTTCACCAAGGCGGGGGCCAACCTCGCCGAGCAGGGAGCCGTCAGCCGCATGTTCCAGCGCAAGGGCCAGATCCTTATTAATAATGACCAGACCGATGAAGACACGCTGATGGATCTTGTGCTCGAAGCCGGTGCGGAAGATTTAAAGACCGAGGACGAACACTTCGAGGTGGTCACCGATCCAAACGATTTCCTCACCGTTTCCGAAGCCATCACCCATGCAAATATTGAAATGGCGGAATCAGAAATCACGATGATTCCGGATCTGGTGGTTGAAGTCACCGAGCTGGGTAAAGCCCAGTCGATCATGCGCTTTGTCGATGCGCTCGAAGAGCTTGACGATGTCCAGGATGTCTATACCAACTTCGATGTTTCCGACGAGGTCGCCGCGCGGCTTGAGGCGGGAGAGTAGTCACTGTTCAACCTCTGGAGAATGAGTCATGAATGAATATGCACAGCAACTGACCGTATCGCAGTCGCAGCCCAGTGAGCGGGCGGCCTTCATTCGCCGAACCTATGCCCATCTGGCGGGGGCGGTGCTCGCGTTTGTTGGTCTTGAAATCTACATGGTCAACTCGCCCATCGCAGAAATGCTGCTTAACGTAATGGCGATGCGCTTTGGCTGGCTCTTAATCCTGGGTGGGTTCATCCTTTTCGGGCGCATGGCCAGCGGGTTGGCCTCCGGGGGCGCTTCGCCCTCGATGCAATACGCGGGCCTAAGTCTGTACGTCATTTTAGAGTCGGTTATCTTTGCACCCATCCTGCTGATTGCCTCCCGCTATAGCTCCCCCGAAGTGTTGCCAATGGCAGCCATTCTGACCCTGTTGCTCTTTGGCGGATTGACGTTGGTGGTGTTCACCACGAAGAAAGATTTTTCATTTCTCGGGGGTATTCTGAAGATAGGTTTCATGGTTGCGTTCGGCCTGATTATTTGCGCGGTGCTATTTGGTTTTAATCTCGGCCTGGTTTTTTCGGGGGCGATGGTTCTGCTCGCCAGCGGGGCGATTCTCTACGACACCTCCAAGATCCTGAAGAACTATGGGCCGGATCAGTACGTTGCAGCCTCCCTGCAGCTCTTCGCCTCCGTTGCGCTCCTCTTCTGGTACGTCCTCCAGATTGTCATGAGCCTTTCGCGGCGCTAAGACAAATCAACGGATCACCTTTTCGAGTCGGATGTCGAAGATGAGGGCGGCGTGGGGGCCGATGGTTCGCCCGGAACCGCGCTTGCCCCAGGCGAGATTGGCCGGGACGACGAAACGGAACTTTCCGCCTTCCTTCATGAGCACCAACCCTTCCTTCAATCCATCAATCGCTTCGGCCATTGTGAAGGTATCCGTTTCGATACCATCGTAGGTGTTTTTAATGATGGTTCCGTTGGCGAGCAGGATGCGCTGATTGACTTCGACCGTGCTCCACTCATCCGGGCTTTTCCCGGTGCCCGGATCTTTAATGGTATATTGCAGGCCGCTGGCGGTGGTGATGACGCCGGGCTTCGAACCATTCTTCTTCAAGAAGGCTTCACTCTCGGCGCGGTTCTGCCCGGCTCCGCCGCGCCCGCGCCTTTGTTTTTTATCTGATTTTCGGCTCATCAGGGGAAGGTGTCCATAGATACGGATAGGGGTCAGTCCGATATTTTAATATTCCCGTGTTACGTGAGGGCAGCGTTGACGATCTCTTTGGCTTCGGCCTGGATCTGCTTCAGGTGTTCTTCGCCCTTAAAACTTTCAGCGTAGATCTTGTAGATATCTTCGGTGCCGGAGGGCCGGGCGGCGAACCAGCCGTTTTCGGTGCAGACCTTGAGGCCGCCGAGGGCGGCTCCGTTGGCGGGGGCGTGGGTGAGCTTGGCGGTGATGGCTTCGCCCGCCAGTATTTCGGTGGTGACTTGCTCGGGCGAGAGGGCGGCGAGTTTGGCTTTTTGTTCGCGGGTGGCGGGGGCATCGACCCGGTCGTAGACGGGATTGCCGAATTGGGCCACGAGGGCTTGGTAGTGTTCTCCGGCATCTTTACCGGTGACGGCCTGGATTTCGCAGGCCAGCAGGCAGAGGATGATGCCGTCCTTGTCGGTGGTCCAGACGGTTCCATCCTTACGCAGGAACGAGGCGCCGGCGGACTCTTCGCCGCCAAAGCCGTAGGAACCATCAACGAGGCCGTCGACAAACCACTTGAAACCGACCGGCACTTCCTGCAGGTCGCGGTCCAGCTTGGTGGCGACACGGTCAATCATCGACGAGCTGACGAGCGTCTTCCCGATGGCGGCATCGGCGCGCCAGCCGGTGCGGTGCGTATAGAGATAGTTGATGGCGACGGCGAGATAGTGGTTCGGGTTGAGTAGGCCGGCCGACTTGGTAACGATGCCGTGGCGGTCGTAGTCGGGGTCGTTGCCGAAGGCGAGGTCGAAGTCATCCTTGAGATCGATCAGGCTGGCCATGGCGTAGGGCGAGGAGCAGTCCATGCGCACCTTGCCGTCGCGG
>JAOZKS010000377.1 GCA_029935255.1 Pontiella sp. | reverse complement strand
TTCCGACGGTGGCCGAGTTTTTGCGGGGGCAGGGATATCGCACCCGCATGGTCGGTAAATGGCATCTGGGTGGGCAGTGGACGGGGGTGGATGGAAATCCGGTCACTGCGCGTAAACCCAAACCCGGAACGGTTGACTTCGCCAAAGGCATATCGGGCGGGCCGGTGGATCACGGGTTTGAATCGTGGTTTGGTATTATTGCCAGTCTCGACATGCCGCCGTATGTCTATTTTCGCGACCGGAACCCCGTGGCTATTCCAACGAAACTTCTTCCGGAAAAAAGCCAGTTTGGAAACCGGGCAGGGTTGGCCGATCCGGCGCTGAACTCCAGCACGGTGCTGGGAACGATTACGGATGAATCCATTAAGGTGATCCGCGAGCACGATATTGCGGAGCCGCTTTTCCTCTACATGGCACTCAATGCTCCACATACGCCCGTGGTTCCAAGTGCCGAGTGGCAGGGGCGTAGCAAAATCAACGAGCACGCGGATTTTCGGATGGAGGTCGACTATTCCATCGGACGAATCCTCAAGGTCCTAGAAGAAAAGGGAATTCTCGACGACACCCTCCTGATTTTCACGGCGGATAATGGCAGTGCTTCGTTTGCCGTGAAAGGAATGTTGGAGGATGGCCAACACGATAGCAGCGATGGGCGCAGGGGCTGGAAGGCCACCTGGTTCGAGGGCGGCCACCGCGTACCGTTCCTGGTTCGCTGGCCCAAGGGGATCGAGGAGCCCGGACGAAAGGATGCAGGTATGATTACGCTCGAAGATTTTTTTGCCACGGTGGCCGATGTGCTTGAACAGCCGCTTCCTCCGGAAGCGGGCGATAGCGTAAGCTTTCTTCCGCAACTACAAGGGAAGCCGCAAGACCCATCCCAACGCGAGATCATCATGAGCAGCCTGAGCAAGAAGCTGGTGCTGCGCTACAAGGATTGGAAGCTGATCTGCGTCGGTGAAGCGGAAGTCATTTCTCGGCAAGAACATGAGAAGCGAGAAGATCACGCGGTGACGGATCCCAAGGCTCCGTGGAACGAGCGGGTGGCGCTCTACAATCTAGCCAAGGATACGGCTGAAACCACGAATGTGGCACCGGAGCATCCGGCGATCGTTGCGGAAATGGCCCGACTGGCTATCGCAAGCATCAAAAGCGGGCGAACCAACCAAGGGGAGGATCGTCCTGATAGCTGCTGGGAAATACAGATCGATCTGTTGGACGTATTAAGCCTGCTGGAATAAAGGCGGAAAAACTATGCGCCGGAAATTCAATTGGACATCATTACTTGCTCTGCTTCCTCTACTGGGAGGGCTAACGGGTTGGGCAGGAGATCAGCCAAATCTGGTTTTTCTTTTCACGGACGACCAGTCCTGCCGCGCGATGGGTTGCATGGGCAACGATGAAATCCACACGCCGAATATGGATGCGCTCGGCGAGCAGGGCGTTATCTTCGACCGGCACTACAACACGACCGCCATCTGCATGGCGAGCCGTGCCACGGTGATGACCGGCATGCTCGAATACAAGACGGGATGCAATTTCCAGCATGGTTCCATGACGCGGGAAATCTTTTCAAAATCCTACCCTGTTCTGTTGCGACAAGCGGGATACTACACGGGCTTTGCTGGAAAGTTCGGCTTTCCGGTGACGGATGAACCGGTATCGTCCACGCAGCACCACATGTATGATCTTCTTCCGGTTGATTCATTTGATGACTGGGCTGGAGGTGTAGGACAGACCGACTATGCCACGGCGAACAATGAATACATCAAGCAGTATGCCGCTGAATATCCGCATAGCACGCGAGCCTATGGCGCATGGGCGGGCGACTTTATGGATAAGGCCAAGGGGGCGGGAAAACCGTTCTGCATGACGCTCTTTTTCAAGGCACCGCACCTTCCGTTCAGACCTGATCCGTTTTTCGATCGCCTTTACGAAGGGAAGACCTTTTCCAAACCAACAAATTTTGGAACAGAAAAGGGCGAGCATTTGGCTGAACAACCGAAGAAGGGGCGTCAGTATCTCTCGTATCACAAAAAGTATGGCTACTTTACCAAATATGATGAGGTGAAGCGCAACTACTACCAGTTGATCAGCGGCGTCGACTATGCCCTCGGAATGATCCGGGCCGAGCTGAAGGAGCGTGGGCTGGCCGACAACACCATCATTATCCTGACCTCCGACAACGGCTACTCCGAGGGGACACACGGGTTCTCCGGCAAGTGCCTTCCTTATGAGGAGCCGTCGCGCGCACCGATGATTATCTTCGATCCCCATCAACCGGCCAACGGGTCGCGGATCAAGGCGGTAACGGCCGGGATCGACGTTGCCCCGACATTGCTGGAATTGGCTGGGTTTCCAATCCCTGGAAACATGGATGGAAAAAGCCTCCTGCCGCTATTGGAAAAAAAAGAAACACGAGTCCGTGAATTTTTGCCCTTGATGCAACTTTTTGGTAGTGCGCCGACGCTTTCGTTAGCGGTGGTTTCCGAGGAGTGGAAATATATCTATTGGGCATTTGAAGGCGATGGAATGAAGGCCACGGAAGAGTTGTTCAACAACAGCCGGGATCCATCTGAAATGACGAACCTGGCCACTAACCCCGAATTCAAGGAGCAGCTTGAAAAGATGCGCAAACAATACGATGCGCAGCTTGTCCACTGGAAGACCGAAGCGGTGGACTATAATGACTATGCTCAATATGCCGATATTTTTGATCGAACGGTGCCTTGGGAGACGAAGAAAGATCGCTACCACCGCGCGTCGATGGGGAATTATAAAAAGGAGATGGAAACGAAATGAGAGTAATTCCATTATTTTTGACGGCCCTGTTTTTG
>JAOZKS010000376.1 GCA_029935255.1 Pontiella sp. | reverse complement strand
ACCGCATTCCGACACGCCGATGGGCAAGGAAGTTCCATCGTATACGGATGAACAAAAATTGGAAGCCCTTCAACTGGGGCTGAAAATGATCGCCGTGACGCGTATCGTGCTGAAGGATATTAACATTGCGGCGGCCACAGCACTCCAGGCGTTGGAATATACCGGGCGCGAGCAGGGCCTGCGCTGCGGCGCTAACGTGATCATGCCCAATGTCACAGAAACCGATTATCGCCCCAAATATACGCTCTACGACGACAAACCCTGCACCGATGAAAATTCATCCATGTGCCGAGGGTGTCTCAGCGGGCGGATCAAGGGAATTGGCGAAACCGTCGGTTTCAATGAGCGGGGCGACTCGCCGCACTTTCATAAGCGGATGGCGGAATAGGCGTTATTCCGCTTTTTCCCAGATAATGACATTCGGATCGGGCTCCACCGCGGCATCCGTTTCTTCGGGCTCTTCCTTGGACACCGCCTTCACCTGAGCTTCCTTGGGCTCCTGCAAATAACCAATGCCATCGATCACGATGCCGAGAATCATGACCACCACGGCATATAGATAGAGCACGAAACTGCTCTTTGGGTCTAAAAACCGCACCAGGCTGAGCGGGGGGAGGACAACAATCAGGGCCAGCCGGGAAAAGGGAAAGCGCCGGGCCATGCCGCCAAGGAGAATCGAAAAAAGATAGCCGATGACCACCAATGCAAATATGGGAATAAGTCCGCTGAAAAACTCGCTGACCATATGGTCGTTGATCGAAAAATACATATGTCCCACCGACCCAATGGTCGCTCCCTTGAAAGGTGGAAAGCTATCACTCCCTAAATCCGAAAATCCAGCTTAAACGCAACCGTCCGCTTTCAAACCTTTCCAATCCTTGGAACTTTAGGCATATTTTGGATCCAATCCTTGGAGGATTAAATGCTGACCCCGCTACTTCTTATTATCGTTCTGGTGCTTATTGCAGGGGTCCTCATGCTCCAGCTCACAGGCAACACAAAAGTCAATACGCGTTTGGATGGATTTAGCCGCCAGGTGGGCGCTCAAACCGATCAGGGCGAGGCCCGAATCCAGAAGCTGGAAGAAATCTTTCGGGGCTTGGAAAAAGACCTCCGGAACGATGTGGATGCCGTACGCGTGAAGGTCGATGAATCGCTCGAAAAAAACTCCCGTCAACTCGGGGAACGGGTCAAAGAGCTGATCCAGACCAACAAGGAACAGCTGGCAGAGATCAGTGGGAAAGTCGAAGAACGGCTAGAAAAGGGATTCGAAAAAACCACCACCATCTTCGCCGACGTCGTCAAGCGTCTGGCATTGATTGACAAGGCGCAGGAAAAAATTGCCGCGCTCTCCGGAAATGTAGTTTCTCTTCAAGAAGTTCTCTCCGACAAACGTTCGCGCGGTGCCTTTGGCGAAGTGCAGCTCTCCGCACTCATCTCCAATATGATTCCGGAGAACAGTTATTCCCTCCAGCACACCTTCGACAACGGTGTCCGGGCCGACTGCGTCCTGTTTCTTCCCGAACCAACCGGAACCCTATGCATCGACTCCAAATTCCCGCTCGAAAGCTACCAGCGCATGACCGACCTGACTCTGGGCGATGCCGACCGAAAATCCGCTGAGCAACAGTTTCGTCAGGACATCAAAAAACACATCAAGGATATTTCTACGAAATACATTATTTCCGGAGAAACCTCGGACGGTGCAATGATGTTCATTCCGGCCGAAGCCGTCTTCGCTGAGATTCACGGCCACTACCCGGAGTTGGTCGAAGAGGCGCAACGCGCACGGGTCTGGCTGGTCTCGCCGACCACCATGATGGCCGTGCTCACCACCGCGTGCGCCGTGCTCAAGGATGCGGCCACCCGTCAGCAGGTGCATATTATCCAAGAGCATCTCGTCGCCCTATCGCAAGACTTCGGCCGCTTCCAGCAGCGCATGGACAAGCTCGCCACCCATATCGACCAAGCCAACCGCGATGTCCTCGACGTCAATAAATCCGCCAAGAAAATCACCAGTCGATTCAATAAAATCGAAAAAGTGGAACTTGAAGGCGAGGATTTCGAGGCGTTGGAAGAATAGAATGTAGACGGAGCATCCTGCTCCGTTAGGCTGGGCTTGTGCTTTGAAATCAGCTTTGCAAAAGGCAGAAGCGCCCTGTGTTCTGCCTGAACGGAGCAAGATGCTCCGTCTACGTTAAAGCAAACTGCTCGCGTCATCCTTATCTTCAGCTTCTTCAAACCGTCCGCACGTATCGGTGGCCTGAACCTCCTTCTTGTGCGTGGAGCAAAACTGCGTGAAGGGGTTGACGGTATAGCTAGCGCAATAGCGGCAGATACGCTTGTTTTCCCCCTCGTCGAAAACCTCCACCTTCGCCGAACGATCGGCATCCGTGAAAATTCTCGGAGCGGCTATCTTCGATTTAAACGGGACCTCCGCCTCCGAAGCGTATTCAAACCCGCATGATGAGCAGATCAGTTTTTCGCCGCTCTTGGCAAATCCATCATAGACCGCCTCGCGGTTGAGCAGGGTATCCGCCCCGCAACTTTTACAAATAATTTCGACAGCGCTCATGAGGCGTAATATGCAACTAAACCGAATCGTATTTCAATCAGTACTCCTGATAAACCGCGTGGCCGGCGGCGACGAGGGCATCGTTCACATTGCTCCAGACGCCGTTCTGCTCGATCCGGATTTCGGCGAGGTAGCGGCCATATTTCCCGCGCGTTGATCCGCACGAGCCGCAGCTTTTCGTTGCGGAGCCAGATGCCGAGTCCCAGATCAATATCCACCCGGCAGGTATCGCCGTCATAGACCGACTGCACCCGCGCGGTGTAGT
>JAOZKS010000375.1 GCA_029935255.1 Pontiella sp. | reverse complement strand
CTGTCCAAATTTGCTTTGGATTGCTTGACCATAAAAATTCCAGAAGAACCTTAAATTCTCCGAAGAATCAGCTTTTCTCCCCGTTTCCCTCTCAAAGCTCCGGCGAGCTTTGCGGGTAGGGATGGCTGGAGAGCGCGATAATTTTCAATAATAATAAAAAACTTTTCAACATAGTTTCTCCAGAGAGGTCTGTGACCGTATATTGATAGATTGAACTAAAGTAGAACATCACTATAACGCAAAATAAAGAAAAGTTGTAGATTGGGTCGGCGGAAAAATCTTAAAAAAGGCTGAAAAACCCCGTGAAAAGGGAGTATGTGTAATAAGTATAGGCTTTAGTGATCGGTATCTGATTTTTTGGTGAAGGATAGTTGAGGAATAAAAATAAACAGAACTAGATTGACACCGTTATAGCAACGATATATAAGTTGGCCCAACCTTTAAGAAAAGGTGTGTATTAAATGTGTGCTGGGTAGCTCGGTGTTGTCCGGCGTTGGTTGAATCAGAAACGAGGAGATACAGATGAAGAAGTGGATAGCAGTATTGATGGTTGCATCGATGGTTATGTGCCCATTACTGGCTCGGGCTGGTATATTGAGTGGTTCGACGATTATTGAGGAGTGGTCATTTACGGGTGATAGCCAAGTTGGCGTCAATGGAAACACGTTTCCCGGGGATACACAGTGGCTGGATATTCCAGGAAACGACACGCTGACCATTGCTTCTGCGAATGATCAGTATACGACGAAAGACCTGACGATTACGCCGGGGACGGATGAAATTTATATTTCCTGGACGATTGATGATTGGGCTTTAACCAATTATACCGCCGGTACATCCGTCTTTTTCGGTCTTAAAGGGGGGGATACGATTGGTGTGGAGTTGTCTATCGATAGCCCTACAAATTCCTGGGCAGCAATACGTGCAGGTAACGCGAAAGTGGTGAAGGCTCGGTTGGCCAAAACCAGTGCGGAAGGTACTGGGCCATACATTATAACGGCCCGCATGGACTTTGATGCCGGTGAAGTGCAGTTATTTGTATCGAACGACGGCGCTTGGGACAACTGGAGCGGTGTTCAGTGGGCGGCCCCCGACACCATAGCCGCCGATTATACCGTGAGCTTTGATTTTTCCACGGTATTGGATGGTTCAAGTCAGTTCACTAAAACCCGTATGGCGTATGCTGGTGGTGTTGATGGCGAGCACGTGACGGTTGATAATGTGTCCATCGAGACCCCTGCAGATCTCGTTGCTCCGGAAGGCGTGTACATTGATGATTCTGCATCTTTGAACGCCAACAATGTCGCTATGACGAATACGTTTGCGAATCTAACGGTTACCAACGGCGATTATGTTGTGGTGGAAGCTG
This sequence comes from Pontiella sp., assembly GCA_029935255.1. Classification (GTDB taxonomy): domain Bacteria; phylum Verrucomicrobiota; class Kiritimatiellia; order Kiritimatiellales; family Pontiellaceae; genus Pontiella. The sequence continues at coordinate 1,492 of JAOZKS010000375.1, read as the reverse complement.
CGGTCAACAATACGACTTGGGATGTCGATGAAATCACCTTTGGTGGATCGGCTTCGTTGGGGTCGGTTGTGTATGATTCGTTGGTTGGGTCGGGGCCTAAGTGCAGCCTTTGGTATGCCCCTGTAACCTCTACTGGAACGGTTGATGTCACGCTTACGATGACTGATGCAGATGGTACGATTGCTTACGGTTCTGTTCAGTCCTACGTTGTGCGTTCCTCTAGCGGTTCGTTGGATATCCTTGCACAACCCTCCGTTGGCTCCGTGACAAACGTGCTCACAGACATTGTTTATACCAACGTCTATGATTTTGGTACCTCATCGACTGGACTCCTGATCGAAGCCGCATCAACGTATATGACTTCCATCACTTCCGGCAACCCGGACTACACCGTTGATTATCCTAACGCCAAGCGTCTAGTGGGTCATGCGGACTTCTCTGGTGTTTCCTCAGTAACCAATATCTGGACGGGTGTGCTTCCTGCGAAACAGGCTGTAGTGCTCGGTATTGCTTTTGCTGCGAGTGCTCCAACGACCCCAACCTCGCAGTATGAAGATTTCCTTGCCGACGGCACAGATGTGGGTTCGGCTACCGGTCTGCAGGATCATGGAGATAGCGATGGCCTCGACAACTTGACCGAGTACGCCTTTGGTGGCGATGCAGGCGATCCTGCTGAACAGGGCAATGTGCCGGTGGAGTCGCAGGTCAGCGAAGGCGGAACCAACTACATCCAGTATGTCTACTTCGAGCGTGGCGATGCTGCGGCACGCGGTCTGGTCTCGATTCTGAAAGTGGGAACCGATCTGGTCTTCACCGACTGGACGAACGGCGTCGAATTTATCGAGTTTGTGGGAAGCGGCGCGGGGCCTGAGGGCTACACGGCGGTAACCAATCGGATCTCGACGGATGATGATGACAAGCGCTTCCTGCGCTTGCAGATTGAATTCACCCCGTAGTTCTCATTGAGAAAACAACCAGAAAGCCTCCCGTTTACGCGGGGGGTTTTTTGGGTAAGAAGGGTTTTTGACAGGATAAACAGAATCTGTGCTGGGTTAATCGGGACAAAAGAACCCGTTGAGTTGAGTCGATAAAAGAGGTGCTCCGATGAATGGTTTTAAGCAGTTTACGGAATTAATTTTGGTCATCGCGATCTGGATGATGAGCGGTTCCGTACTGGGCGCTGCGCTCACGAGCAACGAAGTGGCGCAGATCGAGGCCGAGTTTGGGATCACGCTTACGGCACAGGAAAAAACGGATCTGGCGGCGGTGGTGAAGCCGGATGCGCCGTTGTCCCAGTGGCGCATCGATGCGGATGCGCGCATCGATTTGAACCGCAAGGCCGACCTCGATGTGCAGGTGGTGGATTCTGTAGGCACACCGGTGCCGGATGCGCAGGTGACGGTGGCGATGAAGCGCAATGCCTTTAAGTTTGGCGGCACCTTTTCGGCGAAGGATTTCAACGACACGTATGGGAACCTGAACATGTCGACGG
>JAOZKS010000004.1 GCA_029935255.1 Pontiella sp. | reverse complement strand
ACTGATCCATGAAATTAAGTGGTTCCTCCGGAAAAATCCCAACGCGCACTATTTCGCCTTGCGTGTCGGCAGCGCAAACCAACCCCGCCAAAAGGAACCACACCACTTGAAGTACTTTTCTCATACGATGGACTATACAATAGACCTGACTCCAACCACCACAAAAACAACACCGATTGACTATCCCGTAACGACCCACTATCTTTCACCCATGCTACCCCAATGGATTATTGAAAAGAAACGCGATGGTGCGGAACTGGATACCGAAGACATCCGCGTCTTCATCGCAGGCTACACCAACGGCTCCATTCCCGACTACCAGATGTCCGCCCTCGCCATGGCCATCTACTTCCAGGGAATGACCGCGCGCGAAACCGCCGACCTCACCGTCGCCATGATGGAATCCGGCAAAGTCATTGACCCCGGCCAAATCCCCGGCGCGAAAGTCGATAAACATTCAACGGGTGGGATCGGCGATAAAATCTCCATCCCCCTCGCCCCGCTCGTCGCCGCCTGCGGCGCAACCGTCCCGATGATTTCCGGCCGCGGCCTCGGCATCACTGGCGGCACACTCGACAAGCTTGAATCCATTTCCGGATACCGCGTTGGATTGTCTGAAGCCGAATTCTTCCAAACCCTCGAAACCTGCGGCTGCTCCATGATTGGCCAGACTGCTGAAATTGCCCCGGCCGACAAAAAACTCTATGCCCTGCGCGATGTCACCGCCACCGTCCCTTCCATCCCGCTCATCGTCTCCAGCATCATGTCCAAAAAGATGACCGAGGGAATCGACTCGCTCGTGCTCGACGTCAAATGCGGTTCCGGTGCCTTTATGAAAAACATCGAAGATGCCCGTCAACTAGCGAGAGCTCTGGTTGACACCGGCACGGCCATGGGCAAGAAGGTTGTCGCCCTCATCACCGATATGAACCAGCCGCTCGGCCGCACCGTCGGCAACGCCCTCGAAGTTCAGGAGTCGCTCGACATCCTAAACGGCACCGGCCCGGAAGATGTCCGAAATCTTACGATTGAGTTGGCGGCCCGAATGCTCACTGTAGCCGGGATCTCCGATCCCGCCCCCGCCGCCAAGTTACAGGACGGCTCCGCCCTTTCAACCTTCCGGAAAATGGTCGCTTGCCACGGCGGCGATCTCGATGCCGGACTTCCAACGGCTGAAACACAAATACCGTTGGCCGCCCGCGAGTCCGGCTATATTTCCAAATGCGATGCCGAAATCATCGGCCGCGCCACCCTCCTACTCGGTGCCGGCCGAACCAAAACCACCGACACGGTCGACCCCGCCGTCGGGATCTCCGACCTGAAGAAAATCGGTGAACGCGTGGAGAAAGGCGACCCCCTCTGCATCATCCACTCCAACGGCCACGAAGATGAATCGCAACGGCTAAAAGTCCTCGAACCCGCTTTTCAGATTTCCAACAACCCCATTAAACCAAAGGAACTGATCTATGAAATCATCTCTAGTTAAAAAAGACATGGCCTTAAATCATCTACTCGATCTACTGGCTGTGGAAGGCCTGACGGGGCAGGAGTCCAACGTCGTTGCCGCCATCACGAAAAAACTGATTTCCGCAGGGTGCAAGACGGCGTGGATCAAAACCGACGACGCGCATAAACGATTGGGCGATGGGTTCGAGATTGGAAATCTGATTGTCCAGATGCCGGGCACGATCAAAGCACCGCGAATTATGTTTTCAGCGCATATGGATACCGTGCCGCTCTGCAAGGGCGCGGAGCCGGTGATCAAAGGAAACCGAGTCTTGGCCAAAGGAAAAACCGGCTTAGGTGGCGACGACCGTTCCGGTTGTGCGGCGATTGTGACGCTGGCCGAAATCCTGTTGAAAAATAAAATTCCCCACCCGCCGATCACCCTACTGTTCCCGATCGCTGAAGAGAATGGATTGCATGGTTCACGTATGGTCCGGTTCAAAGATTTGGGCAATCCGGTAATGGGCTTTAATCTCGATGGCCAACATCCAAACGAAATCGTGATCGGTGCAATGAGTGCCGTACGCTGGACGGCGGAGCTCAAAGGCATCTCTACCCATGCCGGACTCGAACCGCATAAAGGTATTTCCGCAGGGCTGATTGCTTCGAAGGCCATCGCCGCAATTGCGGAGAAGGGCTATTTCGGACGGATCGTGAAAGGCCATCGAATCGGCACATCGAATCTGGGCTCAATGAAGGGGGGTGAAGCCAGCAATCAGGTAATGGATAACGCGGTGATGACGGGCGAGTGCCGCAGCCATAACCCGACCTTTCTGAAGCAGATCGTAAAAGTCTACAAAACCAGTTTTGAACAGGCCGCGAAGAGTGTGGCCAACGATAAGGGCAAATGCGGCAAGGTGAAGTTTACCGTCATCAGCGACTACAACGCCTTCCGCCTCAAAAAATCAGAACCCTGTGTCAAGATGGCCTGCAAGGCCGTCGAAGCGGTTGGCTTGAAGCCCAACCCGCTGGTGATGGATGCCGGGCTCGATGCCAACAACTTTAATGAAAAAGGCCTGCCCACCGTCACGCTCGGAACCGGCTCGCACAAGTTCCACCAAGTGGAAGAGTATGTGAACATCAAAGAATACCTAACCGCCTGCGACGTATTGCTAAAGATCGCGGAGCTGGCTACAGCGTAAATTCCTCGTAGACCTTCCAGGCAATGGCTTCTAGAGCCAAGCGGATTGACGGATCGATCTTGATCTCGGTCTGCACCGTTTCGGCTGGCACCCCGAGTGCCAAGGCAAAACCAATCAGTATAGCGATTGCGCCTTTTTATTATGCATCCTTGCCAACAACCCAGTTGCGGGCATCATCCAGGCGATGGAAAAAGTTTTTGCCCCCGATTTCATCATAGAGTCCTGAACGGTGAAGCACATCGCGAACAGGACGCTTCATCCCGACGAATAGCAACTCGGTTTTGTTTCCACGAAGTTTCTCCACCATTTCGCGTAATACGGCCTCGCCGGAGGCATCGATGCCGTTGATGCCCTGACAATCGATGGCGATAAAGTCCGCGTCGGGATAGTTGCCGCACGTATCCAGAACGATGTTCTCGAAATAGGAGGTGTCGGCAAAAAAGAGGCGGCCATCGAAGCGGATAACGGGCATCTGCGGGTCAATTTCCAGATCATAAAGGGTATGTGTGCGGTAGCTTCCATCTTCGTGGCGACCGAGTAGCGACACATGGGGCTTCATGGCCTGAAACAGAAAAATCACAATTGAAAGGGCTGCGCCAAGTAGAATGCCATTCTGCAACTGCGGGGCAAACAGGAGGGTTCCCAGAAACGTCACCCCTGCCGTAATCCCTTCAAGACGACTTACCTTCCAATAGCCGAACAGCCGCTTGAATTTCAGCAGTTTAACCACTGCCACGATAATAATGGCCCCGAGCGTGGCTTTCGGCAGGCAGTAGATTGTTCCTGCCAAGAACATGAGAAAGACGGCAACAAACAGCCCGGTGAACAAGGCACTGAGCCCGCTCTTCGCACCAGAGGCATAGTTGAGTGCCGTGCGCGACAAGGATCCGCTGACGGTATACCCTCCGGTCAAGCCCGAGGAAAGCGCCGCGAGCCCCTGCCCGATCATCTCTTGGTTCAAGTCAATCTTCTGTCGGCTCTGGGCGGCGACCGCCTTGGTCACGCCACACATTTCCATGAACCCGATGAAGGTGATCACCAACGCGCCGGGGAGCATTTTCAGAATCATGCCCCAATCAATCTGGATGGAGACCGGACGCGGCAGCCCGGTTGGAATATGCCCGACAATAGCAACCGGGGCGGCAACCCGCTCTGAATCGTGCAAACCCAAAAGGAACACCGTCAGCGTCGCAACGGCCACCACCAGCAGTGCGGCGGGCAGCTTCGGAAAAAACCGTTTCAACACAACCAGAAGAACGATCGAGGCTCCGCCCAGCGCCGCAGCCGTCAGGTTGGATTCGTCCAGTCGGCACAGCAACTCCCATAGGTTGCGCAAATACCAACCCCCTCTTTCCATCTCAAGTCCAAACAACTTACTGACTTGAGACGAAGCAATAACGAGTACGCCGGCATGAACAAAACCGTCAACGACCGGTTTCGAAAGAAAGTTGGCCAGCACGGTCAACCGGGTGATGCCGACAAACAACCGGATGCAACCAATCAAGACCGTCAACAAGCCGGCCAAAGCAATATAGGTTGCGGTTTCCGGTACGGCCAAAGGCAGCAGAACAACACCGACCAGTAACGAAGTCATCGCCACGGGCCCCGTCTGCAGATGGTGCGACGAACCCCATAAAGCACCGATCATAACCGGAACACAGGCCGCATAGAGCCCCATCACCACCGGCAGGCCTGCCAGCTGAGCATACGCCATCGACTGCGGAATAAGCACCAGCGTCACCGTCAGCCCGGCAATCAAATCGGCACGAACATCCCCCTTCGAAAATCGCCAACCTAGAAATGGAAAAATCTTCTTAAGCATGCGCGGGATAGTGTTGAAAAAGCCCACCCCGTTCAAATCTAATCTACGCATTGATTCAGCCAACCATTCCGCCTAGACTGCGGGCTATGAATACACAGATCAATCAACTGACGCTCGACTCCGCCGTGGAGGCCCTTCAAAAGATGTGGCCCGCCGCCAAACCAAAGTGCGGGCTGATCCTAGGCTCCGGCTGGGCCGAAGCCGTTGACGGCTTTCAAGGCACCGAGATTTCATATGACCGGATTCCGGGCTTTGGAAAAACCGGGGTAATGGGCCATGCAGGAAAATTGCTCGCAACCACCGTCCATGGCATGGAGACCTTTGTTTTCCAAGGTCGCCGCCATTGGTATGAAGGCGAAGGCTGGACACCGGTCATTCTGCCGATCTATCTTCTCCACGCGCTCGGTGCCGATACCGTCCTGCTCACGAATGCTTCCGGTGGAATCCGAAATGACCTTGGCCCGGGCTCGCTGATGGCCGTTGACGACCACATCAACATGCTCGGCTCCAACCCGCTGATCGGCCCGTACAACCCAAAGCTTGGAACCCGCTTCCCCGACCAATCGGAAGTCTACAAAAAATCCTTAAGGGAACGGCTGCTCAAAGCCGGTGCGGATGCTGCGGGGGTATACATCGCCACGAGCGGCCCCACCTTCGAAACGCCGGCGGAAATCAACCAATACCGCTCCATGGGCGCAGATGCCGTCGGCATGTCGACCGTGCCCGAGGCGATCGTGGCCAATGCGCTCGGCATGCGAGTGGCCGGGCTTTCCTGCGTCTGCAACTGGGCGGCAGGCATCGGCAATAGCAAGCTCACCCACGAAGATGTCAATCAAGTCGCCGCCGAAACCATGCCGCGCATGAAAAGTACCATCACCGCATTTCTAAAAGGACTCGCCGATGAATCCGCCTGACCTGATCTCCACCGCCACCCAAGCCATGCAAAATGCCCATGCCCCATACTCCGGCTACAAAGTCGGAGCGGCACTGCTTTGCAGTGACGGCTCCGTATTCAAGGGGTGCAATGTTGAAAATGCCTCGTTCGGGCTGAGCAACTGTGCAGAACGCACCGCACTCTTTTCCGCCATCGCCGCCGGACAAATTGATTTTTCGGCCATCGCAATTGCCGCATCCGACAAACCGGATCCATTTCCCTGCGGGGCCTGCCGCCAAGTACTATCCGAATTCTGCGACACCGACTTTCCCGTGTATATCCAACAATCCGAAGGCTACAAAACCACAACCCTCGGCGAGCTGCTCCCCTATGCTTTCGAGGTAAAAAATGACTGACGGAAAAACACTCTATCTAATGCGCCATGCCGAAGCGGCATGGATGGGCTCCCGCCAGCACGACTTTGACCGCCCCCTCGATCCACGCGGCGAATACAATGCGGAAGCCGTGGGGAGACGGCTCAAGGCACACAGCACCTGCCCGCACCTGATCATCTCCAGTCCGGCTCTTCGCGCCGCCCAAACGGCAACATTCGTTGCAACCGAACTCGGCATTCCGGTCGATGCCATTGTTTTTCGAGAAACCATCTACGAGGCATCGACATCCGATCTGCTAAAAATCATCCACGCGCTGGACGATCATCAAACGAACGTCCTGCTGATTGGTCATAACCCTGCCCTGACCTGGCTCATCACGCGACTCACCGGCAAGCACAACATCAATGCAACCACCGCAAGCATTGCCACCATACGCCTTCCCTCCTCTCATTGGAAAGGTGCCGGAGACGGTGCCGGAAAGCTTCTCGCCTTCGATCATCCCTAAAACCCGCCACATGGCAAAACCCGCCATATTTCATGGGGAAATTTCCTGAGATAAGGGTTGCGCGGGGTGCGGGGGGCGTGTAGGTTCTGCGACTGATTTTTCAACCCAAGAATTGGAAGAGGTTTATCATGAGAATTAGAAGAGCTATGCGCAAAAAGCCGCTCCGCCGTCCGGTAAAGAAGCCGCGTCTGAAGCGTCGCCGTATTATGGAACAGAAAAAGCGTCTGGTAGGTGCTGGAATCACTGAAGAACAGCTGATCCACATGAACACCAAGGAAATTCGCGCTGCACTCCGCGAAACCCATGCTTAGAAAAGAAATTTTCGCTGGTTGAAAAAAGCTCCTGCTGGAGCGTTTTTCTGTTTCTGGAGTAGGCGATGGCTGGAGAGATTATGAATACACGAAATATTGTGCTCGTTGGGTTCATGGGAACCGGAAAAACAACGGTAGGCCGCCTGCTCTCCGAACAGACCGGCATGCCGCTTGTGGATATGGACTCGATGATCGAGGAGCGCGCAGGAAAGAGCATTACCAATATCTTTGCTCAGGACGGCGAGCCGTATTTCAGGGAACTCGAACGCGAGATGGTGAAAGAATTGGCCACCCAGAGCGGACAGGTGGTATCTACCGGCGGAGGCATCGTGCTCAACCCGGACAACATTTCCGACTTCGAAAAAACCGGATTGGTCGTATGCCTGCTGGCCGATGCAGAGACTGTTCTTGATCGCGTGCGGCACGATTCCTCCCGCCCCCTGCTGGCGGGCGATAAGGAAGCCAAGATCGCCGAACTGCTGAAGACCCGCAAACCGCTCTACGAAGCCATTACCCACTGTATCGATACCAGCGGACGCCCCTCTCCGGAGCCCACGGCTATGGAAATTATCGTGCTGTATAAAACAAACAATCCTTGAATTCGCGCCGCAAATGGACAGAATGCAACTTCCTTTTATTGACTAAGTCAGGAGCACAACATGACAGAAGAGAAAAAAGACGATCTCAGCGAACAACAAACGTTCCTCAGCGACCATGAAGAACTGTTAAAAACCATCAATACCAAGAAAAGCGAAAAGGATGCCCCTTCGGAGGAAACCGAAACCGCTGTGAAACCAGATGTCAAAGAGGAAGAAGGCGTAGCGGTTGAGGTGCCCGCAGAGCCAGAAGAGCCCGTGGCGGAGCCCGAGCCCGAACCTGTTGTTGAAGAACAACCCTCCCCCGTTGTCGAAACCGTAGCTGAACCCATTGAGGAAGAGCCCGAGCCCGAACCTGTTGTTGAAGAACAACCCTCCCCTTCCATTGATTCCACACCGATTGCCAAAGCGCCTGAAGCCGAACCTGCCGAAGCCAAAGAATTAACGGATGCAGTCGAAACCGTCGCAAAGCAAAGCGCACCCAGCAAACTGGGTGGAAAAAAGAAAAAGAGAAAACCCACGTACTCCCAACGGAATGCCGAGGCGGAATTGCGTCATAAAGAGCTCATGAAACAGCAGGCGCTGGAACAGTCCGAAGTGAAGGAAGTGCTTGTTTTCATGAAGAAATACGCCAAACCGGCATCCATTGCCGTCCTGGCCATCTGCGCGGTGGTTCTTGTTGGTAAATCCATCAAGATGCAGGGAGTCAAGAAGAACGCTGTAGCCGACACCGCGTTGATGCAGGCACGGAATGCCACCGACCTTCAGGCGATTATTGATGATTATAGCTCCACCCCCGCAGCCCCGCTGGCCCTGATGGGACTGGCCCGTGAAAAATTCAACTCCGGACAGGTTGACGAAGCCGAAGCGCTCTACACTCAGTTCACCAAACAGCATGGGGATCTCGAGCTCGCTGATCAGGCGCAACTCAACATCATTTCCTGTAAAGAATCCAAAGGTCAGCTGGGCGATGCCCATTTGCTCTACGGTGAGTTTGCCACGGAACACCAAGGCTCCTACCTCGTACCATCTGCCATGATGGGTAAGGCGCGTTGCCTTGAAGCGCTGGGAATGCTCGATGAAGCCCAGATCGCATATGAAGATGTAATCGTCAATTTTCCCGAGGGAGGCTGGGCCCAGATGGCTGAAGCCAACCTCAAGGTGGTGATGGGCAAAAAGCAATAACGGCGAAACCCCGGATCACCGACTCAACGCCCCGGATCACGGGGCGTTTTTTTTGGATCTATTTCTCTTCGGAATCTTCCAACAAAAGGTTTCGTGCGCTAATGCACGGACCGGGGAACATTTCGAAAAATTCTTCCGGGGTTTCATCGTAGAGTTCGCACATTGAATCGTAGGCGGCTCGGCCATAGCGAAGTCCCGCACCTAATTCCTGACTGCCGACATCCTGCAACACGAAACAAAGTTCCTCGTCGGTTGAATCCTGTACATTGAGCAGCAATCTGAATTTATGAGGATCAGTCTTTTCCGCGTTGCGTGTAAAGATGCTGTATTTTACATATTCCACCACACGCTGATTCATGCCCTTCTCAATCATGAAAATCAGTTCAACAAGTTCAACACGAGTCAGCACCAACCGCACGGTGGGGGTCTTAATATCGGCAGGCAGCATTTCGTTGACCTGCTCGAGTGACTGGTCGAAATCTTCAATAATCTGTTCTTGAGTCAAATGCTCCATTTCCGAAATCCAGTGAATCATAATGTCGTTTTCCGGATCGGTGTAGAGCAACGGCATATCCACCCGGAAGGTGGCATCGCAATCGATGCACCCGACTCGGTTCAAACGATTTTCAAGCAAAGCCTGTTTCAATTCCGGATCGGTAGAAACGTTCACCGCATCGTAGAGTTCCACATCCTGCTGCATACCGCAGGATGGACATTGTATATTGTATTGCTTGCTCTCACTCATGGCATTCCTCGTGCGTTTAGCCGTTCGTCGTTTAAGATGGCGTGGTATTGGTGTTCAATATCGGAAATTTCTCGTTGCCAGAACAATTCACTGCCCCAATCGGGAAAGTTACTCTGAAACTTAAAGTCATCCACCTGTGTACTGCACCAGGACAGAAAATAGATAATTCGCATGGCCCGCAGAATTTCGACAAGGCGTAGCGTGCGGTCGTCGAACTCCGAAAACTGTTCGTAGCCTTCGAGGATCAGGTTAATCTCATGTCGGGTCTGGTTGGCATGGTCGGGCAATAACAACCAAATATCCTGTACTGGCGGTCCCATCACCATATCGTCAAAATCAATCACCATCAGTCCTTCGCCCGGACGCTCCAATATATTGGCTCGATGGCAATCACCATGGATGCGCTGAAGGTCAACGCCCTCGAATTCGCGCAGGGCGATTTCAACAATCCGCGATGTGATCTCCTTGAACCGACCGGATTGGTGGGACGACATGAATCCGCCCCCCAACAACTGGTTGATTTCCGGAATAGTGGTGCTTTCAGGATGCATTCGGAGACGGTTATGGGCTTCGTCCCGATTCCCGGCAAGGTGGATGCGCCCCACCAGACTCCCCAGCCTGCGCCAGCCTTCATCGCTCCGCAAATCCATTTCCCGTCCAGATTTCTTTGGGAAAACGGAAAAAAGAATTCCATTATGTTCCCCGATGGTTCCGCCATCCGACAATATGAGCGGAGCCACCACGGGAATCTCCTCGTGGGCACAATCGAGCACAAAATCATGTTCATCCTGCAAGGCCGAACGTTGCCAGCGGCCAGGACGGTAGAATTTGGCGATCAAGCGTTCATCATGAATGGACTGCAACTCATATACACGATTGATGTAGCTTGGCAAAGGGGCGGTCAGCCCGGTCAACTGAAGCCCCATAACCGATTCGACCGCTTCGAGAATGCAGTCGGGAGTTAGATTTTCAAAGTTTCCGTTCATACGTCTAATGCCTGAAAAAGTTCATCTGCATCCTCGAACGAGTCCACCACCATATTCGCCCCTTCGGCTTCGAGCGTGGCACGATCAAACTGCCCATTACAAACTGCCACGGAAACCATTCCGTTCGCCTGGGCCGCCTGAATATCGGAAGGGGTGTCGCCCAGCAAAAAAGACCCCTCCGGGTTTCCTGCGCGTTGCAAGGCCAGCTTTGCCATTTTATTCCGGTCGCCGTCATCATCGCCAAATCCACCGACCTCTCCGAAGTACTGCTCGATTCCTGCGTGCTTGAGTTTAATGTAGGCGCAAGCCCTGATGTTTCCCGTCACCAGCCCAAGCTTCCAATGCTTGGAAACCCGTTCTAAGAAAGTTCCGACCCCCGGGAAAACGGTCGGCGGCGCGGTTGCCATATTGCGATCGAGAAAGAAGGGAAGACGGTCGAAAAAACATTTCTCCCGGACAGGATCGTGCGAAAACCCCTGCTCGCGCATCAGCTGCGCCAAAACACGGATATCTGTTGCTCCGGCAAAACTGATATGGGCCATATCGACAGGCACTCCAAACACCTCGGAAAATGTATTGCCGAAGGCACTACTACCAGCTCCGGGGGCTTGCAACAACGTCCCGTCGATATCGCAAAAGATGTAGCGACCAGGCACTAGTCGATGAGGTCGATAAGTTCGTTGATGGCATCGGTTTCAGAAGTTTTCTTCGGCGGATGGTCCCGCTTCTTCTCACCCCCGGATTTCTTCTCGCCCCCGGATTTCTTCTGCTGATGCCGACGCGGCGGGCGATTGCGATTGCGGTCCCCCCCACTACGCTCGGAGCGCTCGGCACCGTCAACGTCGCTTCCCCCAAAATCGAACGCCTTGCGGAAGGTACTCACACGCATCAGCTTCAAATTGCTTCCCGCGATTTTTTCCGCAGCGGCATTTCCCGAAATCAGAACAGCACCGGATCCTTTCGCAACGGTAGTCTTAACCAGAAACTTGGCGTGTGCCTCGGGAGATTTGCTGTAAATCACCGTAATTTCTTCAAACTTCTTTCCAGCTGGCGCCTTGTTCAGCGGACTCCCCGTAAGCACAACAACCATGCCCAGTTTTTCGCGCTGCGAAAACCGTGCTAGACGGCGAAGTAGCTGGAGTTGGTTGCGCGGGGGGACTTTTCCCTTCATTCCCAAAGCATCGTTAAGGGATACGCCATCGACAACGAGGACGGTCTTGCTTGATTTTAAAAGGTTAAATAAACCCATGATATATTCCTTTGTGTTTAGCTTTCAGTGTTCCATGCACATACACCGTCGTCTCAGCCGCAAGCATCCGTATTGTGTCCGCAGCAGGTTGGCGGTGTGTTGCCGTGCAATAAAAGGGGAGGAAGCTACAGCATGGACTGAATTTGCGCAAGCTTGTATTTTCACCCTATAAAACAAGACCTTTAAAGAACGGTTCCTGTAGGAATCACGGTGTTTTTCGGGATGACCATGATGCCATCGCGGATCCAGTAGAGATCGCTTACAACGTTGTCGGGCTTTCCTTCAGGAGAGATAACCACCCCGTCGCCAATCCGGACATTTTTATCAACAATCGTCTGCTTAATCACACAATTCTCTCCAATGCCCAACGGCACACCAGATTCATGCGCAACTTCACCATGCTCATAGTCATCGGCCCCCATAATGATCGAATCCACAATCTCGCTCCCCTCGCCCACCAGAGCACGCAGGCCGATCACGGCATGATCGATCCGTTTCGCGCTGATAATACACCCTTCGGAAAGAAGACAGCGGCTAAGGTCGCATTGGTTGATTTTCGACGGAGGGAGGTAGCGCATGCGGGTATAGATCGGAGCGCTCATTTCATAAAACGAAAAACTCGGAAGCCGATCCGTCAACCCTAGGTTGGCGGCCCAGAACGACCGAATGGTGCCGATATCCTCCCAATAGTCGTCGAAAATATAGCTGAAAACCTTATCGGATTCTATCGCTCCGGGAATAATATGCTTTCCGAAATCCACCGCATCACTCTCGAGCAGCAACCTCTTCAAGACATCCATGTTAAAAACATAAATGCCCATACTGGCAAGAAAGCGCTCGTCGTCGTAAAGCGGGGCACGCAATTCATCGAGAAGCGCGGTATCTCCGGGTTTTTCCGTAAACCGGATAATCCGTCCCTTTTTATTCACCTTCATGATCCCCAGCGAAGCGGCATCTTCACGCCCAACCGGTTTGGTACTGATGGTCAAATCCGCTCCATTCGCCATATGCGATTCAATCACATCCTGCAAATCCATTCGATAGAGCTGATCCCCGGAAAGTATCACGACAATATCGGGGTGATCATCCATGAAATAGCGCATCGAACGGCGGACGGCATCGGCCGTGCCCTGAAACCAGCCCTCTGAATCCGGAGTCTTCTCCGCCGCCAGAATACGCACATGCCCGCCACCAAACTGGTCGAACTGAAACGTGGTGGCAATATGTTGGTGCAAGGAAACGCTGTTAAACTGGGTGAGCAGAAAAATCTGGCGTATCCCGCTATTGATGCAGTTGCTGATCGGAATATCGACCAGACGGTATTTTCCCGCAATCGGAACGGCCGGCTTTGAGCGCTCCTGCGTTAAAGGCTGCAAACGACTGCCGGTCCCTCCCCCCAAAATCAGTCCTACAACGTTCATATCATCCCCTTATGGATCATCTGCTAAAGCACGTATGAGCCTACCCGAAATCCTCATTCAACGAAAACAAAAGAAAAGAGTAAATTAGCACTTGCCTAGCCGGATTTGATCATATAGAAATTGCGCTCCTTTACGGGAAAGAACGCGTTAATTCCCGTATAAAACCACAATTTTTGTGGGCCGGTAGCTCAGTTGGTAGAGCATTTGACTTTTAATCAAAGGGTCCAGGGTTCGAGCCCCTGCCGGCTCACCACCTTATAAGGACTTGCAGAAATGCAAGTCCTTATTTTTTATCTACTTACGCAATCCGGCACAAAACGCCTCTGTTTCTGATGACTGCCGACAACTGTAGATATTTCCTGCTACCGCGATAAATATTTCCATCAACCCTCCCGCTTGAGTTGGGTCTATTTATCGAAATTGTCGCAGAATACCCCGAACCGAATGCGGAACGCATTGCCACAGGGAAAGCACACAAACGCTATGAGTTCGGTTGTGAAGTCCGTGTGGCGGCCACGAGCAAAGGCGGCTGGTTCGTCGGAGCCCAGGCCTTGCACGGCAAGCGGCTCCCGCAACGGTTCGAGTTATATGACAACCGCCCGATGAATCCTGACTTTGAGGCGTTCTGCCTGAAGGCAAACGCAAACGGGCCGATCTCGCCGGACGGGAACCGGCCTTTGTCGGCCACAGAGACCGGAACTCTTAAACCTAAGCTCCCCCGGGTCGCCAAGGGAGAGTCGTCGACACCCGTTTATGCCCGGGCAATGCCGTTTGAGCCAGCGTTTATCAACCGCTGCACCAAATCCTCGTAGCTACCTGCCGCAATGAGAATCTCTTTGTTGGGAAGAACGATTTCAGCGCGGTCTTCAAACTTGGTTGAATGCCGAAGACGAACTCCGGTCATTTCGATTAAACGACGATTTCCCGGCTTAATTGATGCATCGGTTTCTTTGTTATAATCATTCAGCAGGACTGCATATACTTCCAGGAACATAATCGTTCTCCTTTTTTTTTGAGGCCGTTGATGACCTCCATTGGTTAAATTTATTGGTTATCCATTTACCATACGGACCGGACTCAGAAATTGTCTGGATTATTGCACCCAGTGCAACTACGGGGTTAGATAAAAACGGCCGTCCATTTTAGAGTGGCGACCGGGTAATCCGTTAGGCCCCTTGCAGGACGCGCACGACATCCGCAGCGGAGAAGTCCGGAGTGCCGGACAAACAGAACCGACCGACAGCTTTTATGTCATCACCCATGGTAATCAAGAGATTTTCGCGCGTACCGTCGGCCAGATACTGCCCCAGACCCACGTTGGAAATGAGTGCATTGCAAAGGCACTTTCGACCCACAGCATCCGCCGCCCGCCCCCCTTTGGCCACATAGGCCTCAACGGGTTCGGCCGAACAACGGTAGCCAATTTTTCCATCCGCCCGGCGGTACGGTTGGCGAAGGGAAGCCAGGTTGCAAACGCGGCGACGCTGCTGATAAACAACCTCATCGGAGAGGGTTCCCGCGAGGTCAACGACCTTGAAGGGAAATCCGGTCGGTGATGCGAGTGGATCGGTTACAACGCGAACGTTTCCAGCAAGAGCCTGCCGAACCAGTTCCCGGCGCACCTCGGGCACGAGCCCGGACTCTTCGCAGAGCGCAAAGGCTGTGCCGACCTGCACACCGTTCGCACCCTCGGCCAGGGCTTGTTTCAAGCCTTCGGGACATCCGTACGCCCCCGCCAGCCAGAAAGGAAGTCCAATATCGCGAAAGGCCGAAAGTTTTGCAGCGTCGCGCGGTCCATAAATAGGTTCCCCTTTTTCGTTAAGGGTTACCCGTCCACGTGGAGGTGCATTATGCCCCCCCGCAAGGTTGCCTTCGACGATGAATCCATCGATGGCTCCCGTTGCCTTGCGCAAGAGGATCGAGGCGAGCGCTTCCGATGAAACGATGGGTATGAAATCCGGCCGTTGAAGTGTTTTTGGTGCGAACGAACCTTCGATAAACTGCGAAGGATCAAATACCGTTTTATAGATTTCGTTCTTTCCGTCCACCCCGGTCACATTCACAGGATACTCCGCCGACTCATGCTCGCACAAAGCCGTTAATACGCCGGGAATGGCCAAGGGGATTCCGGCACCCATGATTACAACGGCCACGCCCGCCAACAGCGCCCCGTAGATCGAGGCCAAATGAGGTAGCTGGATCTTCTCGAGATAGTTGATTCCAACCGGATTTCCATGCCCTTCCCGCGCAAGAAAAACTTCCACAAAATTACTAACGATGCAGAGTTCCAAAGGAACACGCTGCACCTCGAGGGTTTGCATGGTGTGCTTCCGATATGGAGCCTCTTTGGGTTTTCCTCCCGAAATAAAGAATGCATCAAGAATTCGTTGTGCCATGCCGGGAAACGGAAAATTTTCGAGCGCACGGCGAATATGCCCCCCTTGATCGCCCTCCTGAAGTCTTCGAGCCATCACCTCGGAGAGGCCGGTGCCCGAAACCACACCGAGTTGACCAATTCGGGATACCGCATGGGCCAGACGCCAGTTTGAAACACTCGCTCCCATACCGCCTTGAATAATTCTTGGAGGTGAAATTTGCATGGGTGGGAATATGAATGGAAAATAAGGATATGGCTACGACAATCGCACAAAAGGAAAGCTTTTCTCCGGCTAAATCAAAGATAATCAGAACCCTTATTTATAACTATTGGATCTTTGCTGCCCCCTCGTGTTTCGCTATAAAGATGACATGGGTTCCGATGGTGCCATGAAACGGATGCAGGTTAACTTCTCAGGAAGGGTTCAAAGGGTTGGCTTCCGTTACTCGGTCTGTCGTATTGCAGAACCGTTGAAGGTGATGGGATATGTCCGAAATCTCTTCAACGGTGATGTCGAAATTGTTGCCGAAGGATTTGAGCAGGAGTTGATCGACTTCCTCCATTTAATTCGGGACTCCCATTTGGGTCGTCATATCGTCAGGGAAAAGGTGCGCTGGGTGGGCTACCGCTCGATATGAACATGAAAGGTTTGGGGTTTTATAGTAATGAAGTATGCAATTTTAGGTGATATCCACTCCAATCTAGAAGCACTGAAAGCCGTGCTTAAGGATGCCGAGGAACAGGGCGTGGCGCATTTTGCCTGCACGGGCGATCTAGTGGGATACAACGCCGACCCCAAGGCCTGCCTGCAAATGATTCGCAGTCTCAACTGTACCGTAGTGCAAGGAAACCACGACTACTATGCCGCGTGCAACGAGTCGATGGAACTGTTTACGCAAATGGCGCAAAAAAGCATCCGGTGGACCCGAAAACAACTCTCGCCCTTCGAACGGAAATATTTGCGCCACCTTCCAATGATCGTTGATGTGGAGAACTTCACCATTGTGCATAGTTCACTAAGCAATCCGCACAGATGGAACTATATTTTCAAACGCAAGGCGGCCGATGCCAACTTCCGCAATCAGTTCAATCAGGTTTGCTTCTTCGGCCACACCCATGTTCCGCTGGCTTTCGTTAAAGGCAAAACGGTCGATAAAGGATTTTACGAAACACTGCATGTCCGGCCGGGCTTCCAATATCTGGTCAATGTGGGCAGTGTCGGCCAACCGCGCGACCGGAATCCAAAATCCGCCTATGTGATCTACGACCTGACAGAACAGACGATCAACATCCGGCGAATAGAATACGACATCGAAGCTACCCAGAAAAAAATCCGAGCCGCAGGCCTGCCGTTCCGCAATGCATTGCGGTTGAATAATGGACGCTAGCGTGTTGTCTCAGAAACAAACTACTATTTCACGTTGGCATTGAAAATTGCCGTTGCAATGGCCAGATCTTCCGATGACCTGATTTTCATATTCACATACCCCGCCTCGACCAAATGCACCTCCGCCGGCTTCTTGACGAATTCAGATTCATCATCAACCAGTTTCGCGGTCTTGTTTTTGAGGTCGATGATTTTTTCGAGCACCTCACTCTTGAAAGCCTGCGGGGTTTGCGCAACCCATGCCGAGTTACGTTCGAGCGTCTTGTCGGGCTTAAGGCCCTTCGCGGCCACCTTGACGGAATCAGAAAGTTTGTGGGCCGCAATTGCACACCCGTAGCGTTTGGCAGCCTTCACCGTTTCTTTCACCACGCTGTGCGAAACGAACGGGCGCGAAGCTTCGTGAATGAGTATGGTCGATGCAGGCTCCGGAATTTTGGAAAATACCGTCCGCAGGGAGCTAAGCCGGTTGACCCCGCCGATCACAATTCCGCGCACTTTGGTAAATCCAAATCGTTTAACGACCTGCATCGAAGCCTCCACCCGCTCCTTGCCAACGACCAGAATGATCTCGTCGACTACCGTGGATTCATGAAATATCTTCAGACAGTGCGCCAGCACCGGGCGATTGCCCATGCTAAGAAACGCGGTTTCAGTGCCCGAAGTAATTTCCTCTTCCTTTCCGCACGCGATGATGATCGCCATTGTGTTCATAAATCCCCCATACAGGTGCTGTCGTAATGTAGTGAACGCTAGAAATTTACAAGATCAAAAATACTGGGTCAAGAATTATGCCAAGAACTATCAGATTCCATTTCAACACCTGAAAATGCATGCTTTCTGAATGAAAACCAATCTCCCCATACGAATCCTATACGATGGGAACTGCCCAATCTGCTGCCAAAAGGTCGCTTTCCTGCATCGACGCGACAAAAACAAGAGCCTCACCTTTTCCGATATCCGGGAGAACGGATTCTCGCCCATAAAAAACGGGCCCTCGATGGCTGAACTTGAAAAACGAATTCACGCTATTTTACCGGATGGAAAGATTATCTCCCGGATGGATGTGATTCGTGCCGCCTATCAGGAAATTGGACTCGGCTGGATTGCCGCACCCACCGGATGGTCTTTCCTCCGGCCTGTTTTCGATACGCTATACGGTATCGCAGCTAAATATCGCCAATCCATAAGTCGTTTTTTCAACTGAACGGGGTCTTGTAGCAAAAACGCCTCCTCGCAGGCCCTTTTCATACAACATGTTGTATATCGGCTTCTTCCCATGCACCATTTGTGCGTTGACTTAATTCGGCATTTTGAACAAACTTTAGCTGTTTTCAACCTACGGGTAAATCCACCCCGAAGATTTTTATTCTCGATACCAATGTAATCCTCCACGACAGCGCCTGCATCCACCAGTTCAACGAACATGACATCATCATACCGATCCCCGTATTAGAGGAACTCGATAACTTCAAGAAAGGCAACGATTCGCTTAATTTTCACGCCCGCGAATTTGCCCGCACCCTCGACTCGCTCAGCGGCGATAAACTTTTCAATGGCGGCGTACCCATCGGACCCGGCCTTGGAAAGATCAGCATTAAACTCGACCGGAAGTTCGATGAAAATATTGCTGGAAATTTTTCCGCCAAGAAAGCCGATCACCACATCCTTAACATTGCCTATCAGGTCCAAAAGGAATCGGATGGACGCGAAGTTTCACTCGTAACGAAGGATGTCAACCTGCGCATGAAAGCCAAGGCGGTGGGCTTGATGGCGCAGGACTATAAGAACGACCATGTCAAAGACATCAGCCAACTCTACACCGGCACACGGATCGAAGAGCATGTCGATCCTGATCTGATCGAGAAAATGTACACCCCACCCTATGAGTTTCCCACCGGCGATTTAGCGGTTGAACACGCACTCCTGCCCAACGAATACATCATCCTGCGGAGCGAAAAAAAGTCGGCCCTGGCGGTTTACGACGACGAACTCAACCTGATCAAGCATGTCGATAAAGTTCCGGCCTTTGGAATCATACCCCGCAATGCCGAACAGACCTACGCCCTCGACGCGATTCTTAGCGACAAGGTGCAGCTCGTCAGCCTGACCGGCAAGGCTGGCACCGGAAAAACCCTGCTGGCACTTGCCGGCGCACTAAAGCGAAAAAAGAGCTACCGTCAAATCCTCATGGCACGCCCAATTGTTGCCTTGAGCAACAAGGATATCGGATTTCTTCCCGGCGATATACAGTCCAAGCTCGACCCCTACATGAAACCCCTCTTCGACAACCTGGGCGTTATCCAACACGCCGAGGGGGAAACAAAGAACAGTCAGGTAACCAAACTTCTTGAAGACAGAAAGCTCGTCATTGAGCCTCTATCGTATATCCGTGGCCGCAGTCTCGTAAACACCTTCTTCATTATCGACGAGGCCCAAAATCTCACCCCGCACGAAATAAAAACCATCATCACGCGCGCCGGGGAAGGAACCAAAGTGGTCTTCACAGGCGATATCTTCCAGATCGACCATCCCTATCTCGACAGCCACTCCAACGGTTTGAGCTATCTGATCGAAAAGATGAAGGGGCAACGGCTCTACGCACATATTAACCTCACCAAAGGCGAGCGCTCCGAACTGGCCGATTTAGCCGGATCCCTGCTCTGAAAAAGAGCGGCTCATTCGGAAGGTTGCTTATCCGGAGTTTCGGGTAAAACGGTGAAGCCTTTTCCAAAAAATGCCTGGATCGCGAAGATCCAAATGGACACCAGTCCCCAGCCGAGTCCGAGCAGGACACCGGCATCGACAATTCCCCGCCAAGGTTGCGCGAGCTGACGCACAAGAACGACCAGCCCGATGATCATAAGCGTCAGGCAATAGGAGACGATTTTTCGTTTGCGGGTGGCGTGGAAAAAACCCATGCAAAAGACCGGAGCGAACAGGACCCGGATCAACGTTGGGTTTTGCTTCAAATACAACGCGCGCGCTGCAACACGAGGCGAAAACTTGAGATGAAATCCTTTATAGCCTTCGGCATAACCCATAAAGAGGAGGCTGATGGC
The DNA here is from genome assembly GCA_029935255.1 of Pontiella sp. Classification (GTDB taxonomy): domain Bacteria; phylum Verrucomicrobiota; class Kiritimatiellia; order Kiritimatiellales; family Pontiellaceae; genus Pontiella. The sequence continues at coordinate 6,829 of JAOZKS010000004.1, read as the reverse complement.
TAAAGATAGCCAGTGGTACCACATAAAGGTTGTTCCGCATAAATCCTGTGCATAGGGATAGAGGCGAAACAGCGCGCTTCCAAAAAGCAGACTCAATCCCACGATCCCCCACGATGCACCTATTGAACCCATCATCGACTTCTCCTTGAAAAGTGGGTCACCATAAATCAATCTGCCGCAGAATCAAGTCGCTGCCCGTATTATTGCGTACCCAATCCAGCAGCTCATCCGCGCGGGGCGATGCCCTGTTTTTCAGAATGACCACGGCATTTTTTCGGAGTTGCGTAATTCCGGCATAGACCGCCGCATTCCCCTTGATCAGTCGCCGAAGTTCTCCCGCCGGCGTTTTCAACAACCATTCCAAATCGATCGGGATCCGTGTGTCGACCTTATCGCGCGGCGGGCAGACCACCGAGCACCAATCGCATCCGAACAACCAGTCCCCGATCATCCCCCCCTCCTCTTGCGTGAGCGCACTTCGTTTCTCGATCGTCAGATAGCTGATGCACTTGCGTGCATCGATCGGCTTTCCGAATTGGATCGCTCCGGTCGGGCAATTCTTCACGCAGGCAACACAGTCGGCGCAGGCAAAGGGCATCTTGGGCTCAAGGATCACTTCCGGAAGCTCGGCATTCACAAAAAGACAGCCAATGAAAACACGCACGTTGGTGCGCCCCGGAACCCGCAACAAATCGTTCCCCCCCACAAGGCCCAGCCCTCCCACCGTCGCAAACAATCGTTCATAAACCGCTTTGGTATCCACCGCCGCCTCGGCCTCAACCCCTTCGCCCAGCAAACCCTTAAGTTCCGCCAGCATCGCCTGCCCGTTGGTATGATAGTCAACCTCCTTTGCGTAGGCCGAAACATAGCCCAACAGGGCATCCTTTTCAGGAACAGGAAAAGGATGTGTTGCTGCGGGGTCGCCCCATTGGTTGGTAAAGCTCAGCACAATGGCCGATTTCGCGAACGGAAAGGTTTTCCAAGGGTTGGATTTTTCGGCAAACATGCGTTCGAGATAGTCCATCTCGCCATGCAACCCCGCCTGCAGCCAATCGGCCACCCGCGTGTTGTTCGCCTCAACCTGCGACCGCAACCCTGGATTATCCATATGAATGCACGCCGCCGAATGCGCGCCGATCCGTCGCGCGGTTTCCTGCAACCATGAATTAAAGTTTTCAATATTCATTTTACACCGGGGGATGAAAAGCAGTAGCAAATGTACTCAACATGACGGATAGATTGAAGACCTTATTTATTTTCGTGGACGGACTCGGCATGGGCGCCGCCGATCCTGAAACGAATCCTTTGTGCGACCCGCAGCTTCCAAACCTTGGAAAACTACTCGCCAACGCTGTGCCGCTTGATGCCTGCCTCGGGGTCGAAGGCCTGCCGCAAAGCGCCACCGGTCAAGCCGCACTATTCACCGGAATGAATGCCCCGAAAGCGATGACCCGCCATATCGAAGGTTTCCCCCCGGCTCGTCTGAAGGAAATCATCCGTCATGAAAATATTTTCTCCAAACTTCGAAAACGAAACCAACGCTGCTCCTTCGCCAATTCCTACTGGATTGATGATGCAACCAACATCCCGCCACGACAGCAATCCGTCACCACCGTCATGACGCTCTCCGCCCTTGGCGGTGTGCTCGGCAAGACCGAACTGCTCGCCGGAAAAGCGGTCAATCACGACATTACCCGATGGACGATGCACACTCGCGGCTACGACGGCGAGCTGATCCGCCCCGAACAAGCCGCCCGGCATCTGCTCGACCTTGCCGAGGAAAACAACTTTACGCTGTTTGAATATTTCCTGACCGACCGCGCAGGACATTCAGGAGAACACGAACTGATTTCCCAAACCCTCGAAACTCTGGAACGATTCATCCCCCAGGTGGCTGCCTTTGCCCAGCAGCCCAATCACCTGTTTCTGCTCTGTAGCGACCATGGAAATATTGAAGATGGCTCCACTCGCACACATACCCTAAATCCGGTTCCACTCATCGCCCTCGGCACCCACGCCCCTACCTTTCAGTCCTTGGAAAACCTCACTGAGGTTACACCGGCCATTCTGAACTGTTACGCACAGGCATGAAAAAAGGGAGTCTCGAAAACTCCCTTTTCCGGCGCGTGTAAATTCCTGCTAAAACTGCAAACCGACCTGGAGCATAGAAGTGGCCTTCAATCCAAGCAAGCCGCCGACCGTGCCATCGAATTCGACGACCCCATCGAAATCGCCAATCCAGCCCGGAAAAGCGTAGAGGTTCAGTCCCGCATGGGGGCCAATGACAAAGGCACCCTTTTTCTCGCCGAATTTAAAACGGAAGGATGTATCCGCGCCCAGAGTAATACCTGCGACGGGACCCACATAGAAACCACCTACCCCGGCAATATCAGCCACATAACCGTCCTCCTGTTACCCCAACCGCACCGTCCTTGCGATACCGTTGATTTTCTGCAATTAACCGAAACGATCAACTATTTACATGGCACTTGAACGCACCCCCCGAAGCCCGTATGGTTTGGCGCATGACTGAAGAGACTTTCCAGCGTCCGGATTGGGACGAATATTTTATGGATATCGCACATGTGGTTTCCAAACGCGGCAACTGCTGCCGCCGCAAGGTAGCAGCCGTGATTGTGAGTGATCGCCGAATTATTTCAACGGGCTACAACGGCACACCGCGCGGAATTGAAAATTGTTTTGAGGGGGGCTGCCCGCGCTGCGCCAGCGATGCACCTTCAGGCGAAAGCCTCGGGGAATGCATCTGTGCGCATGCCGAAGAAAACGCCATCGTCCAGGCCGCCTACCACGGTATTGCCGTCAAGGGCAGCTCGCTCTACTGCATCCTCAGTCCGTGCCTGATGTGCACGAAGATGATCATCAACGCAGGCATCAAGGAAGTGATCTACGAAACGGAATATCACTTTTCCGAACAGGCGCGCAATCTATTCGCCACCGCCGGCGTGAGCTGCCGGAAGTTCCAGCGGAAGTAGCACATGTCCCCCATGAAATTCCTGCTGCCCATTCTATTGACCGCCCTCCTGCCGACCTCCGGGATCGCGGAAGATTATAACTCCTGCTTCGTTCCCGGAGAAGTTTCGGAATACAAGGTGTCGTGGATGGGCATTCCATTGGCATGGTCGCGCACCACCACGGAAAGAGTCATGGAAGACGGGCGGGAAGTAATCCGTATCCTGATGGTTTCGAAAAGCTATAAGGCCTTCACTAAAATCTACAAGGTGGATGACAGAAAGGAAGTGACTCTCGATCCAAAGACCGCCCTTCCCTTGCGGATCGACCTCCAAATGAATGAGGGAAGCATCCACACCAGTCAGCAAACCTGGTTTGATCATGCCAACCACACGGCTCATTTTCACGATCGCATAGCCAACACCACCAACCAGATTGAGATCGCCAGCCAGACCCGCGATGTCGTTACCTTTCTATTTTCCATGCGGCACGAAGACCCCGCAACGCTTTCCGATAAAGAATACTCTCTTTTTTCAGGGGGAAAGCTCTACAGCATAAAGCTTAAAACACGAAAGCAAGACCGCATGAAACTCCCAGGCTATGGGAAAGTCGAATGCATTCCGGTGGAACCGGTCGCGGAGTTCGACGGCCTTTTTCTGCGCAAAGGAAAAATTACCTTTTGGGTTTCAAACCAAAACCGCCGTATGATTACATGCATTAAAGCCAAGATTCCCGTCGGAAAGATTATGGTAAAGCTACAAAACGTATCAGGTCCGGGCGACGATTTTTGGGTAATGAAGGAGTAAAATGAAAATTACCGTTGAACGAGCAAAAGATATTTTAAGCCAGGCCGATACCAAACGGCTTCTTGTGGTGGGCGATCTAATGATGGATCGTTTCGTCTACGGAACCGTCTCGCGCATTTCTCCCGAGGCTCCGGTTCCGGTGGTCAAGGTGACTCACGAAAAATCGATGCCCGGCGGGGCCTGCAATGTGGCCTCGAACCTACTCGCCCTCGGGGGCAAGGCGGCCATGGCAGGAATCATCGGAAAAGATGCCGTCGGCGAAGAACTCAAGAAACAACTCTCCGGCTCCGGCGTCACACTCGATGCCGTCATTAAAAACGAGATCCACCCCTCCAGCGTTAAAACCCGCATCGTCGCCGAACGCCAACAGGTCGTGCGCGTTGACCGGGAGGAATACCTGCAGCTTCCCGATAGCGAAATTGCGATGTTCTGCAAGAGGATCGAAACCGAGGTCTCCAAGGCGGATGGCGTTATTATCGAAGACTACGGCAAAGGCACCGTTCAGCAGAAAGTGGTCGACACCATTCTAAAGGCGGCAACTGCGGCCGACATTCCCGTTGGGTACGATCCCAAAGACGACCATATCCTAAAGATGGAAGGCGTTACCGTGGTCACCCCCAACCGCAAGGAAGCCTTCGGCTCCGCCGGGATTACCGAAGGCGAGCCCCTTAACAATCCACTCGAAGATTTGGCCCTGATCGAGGTAGGCCGTATTCTGGAAGATAAATGGAAGGCCAAACACACGCTCGTGACGCTGGGTCCGCACGGCATGCTGCTGTGCAACAAAGGTGCAGATCCGCAACATATCCCGACGCGAGCTCGCGAGGTATTCGATGTCAGCGGAGCAGGCGACACCGTCATTGCAACGTATATCCTCGCCCTCGCCTGCGGTGCCACCTTTCTCGAAGCCGCCGAACTCTCCAACTTTGCTGCTGGCGTTGTGGTCGGCAAACTGGGCACGGCCACCTGCAATCAGCGAGAACTTATCCGCTACATGGCCTCTCACGCGGAGGAACTCTAATGGGCGGCATCGTGGGAGTTATTCCTTCACGCTGGGGATCCACACGGTTCCCCGGAAAAAGTCTGGCTGATATTTCGGGAAAACCAATGATCCAATGGGTTGTTGAGCGCGTCGTGCAGGCAAAGAAACTCGACACCGTCATCGTGGCGACAGACGACCAACGAATTGCCGAATGCGTCCAATCCTTAAAAATCCCGGACGTACAAGTCGCCATGACGCGCCCGGACCACCCCTCCGGAACCGACCGGATTGCCGAAGCAGTACAGGCTCTGGAATGCGATGCGGTGATCAACGTACAAGGCGACGAACCCCTGATTGATCCCAACCTGATCGATGAACTCGCCGAAGTCATTGCATCCTCGGATTGGGACATGGCAACCGCCGCGACCGCCATCGAAGACGAAGCACAAATCACCGACCCCTCCGTGGTAAAGGCACTATTCAACCGCCATGGCCAGGCGCTCTACTTTTCAAGATCCACCATCCCGCACATCCGCGAACCCAAAGGCATTTCAACCGCTGGAATCTATTGGCGGCACATCGGCATCTATGCCTACCGCCGCGACTTTCTCCTCGAACTGGTTTCCGAACCGCCATGCACGCTCGAAAACCTCGAAAAACTCGAACAGCTCCGCGCGCTCGACATGGGGTGCCGAATGAAGGTAATCAAGACACAGGACTTTGGAATCGGTGTCGACACCCCCGAAGATATTGCCAAGGCAGAAGCCTTGCTGAACCAAATAAAATAATCCGTACAATCTGTGGATTCAATAAACAGGAAAATGAATATGACGAAGACCATTAATATTAAAGGGGTAAAGTTCGGCGGAAAAAATCCGTTGGCGATGATTGCCGGGCCATGCGTGATCGAAAGCCGAGAGGGCTGCATGGCGATTGCGGACAAGCTGGTAAAACTTTCCAAGCAACAGAATATTCCATTGGTTTTCAAGGCCTCGTACGACAAGGCGAATCGCACCTCGATCCACTCCTACCGCGGCCCCGGCATCTCGAAAGGCCTCGAAATCCTAGCCGAGATCAAAGAAAAACACAGCATACCGGTTTTAACCGATGTCCACAGCGTCGAAGAAATCCACATAGCCTCCAAGGTGGTCGACATTATCCAGCTCCCCGCCTTCATGATCCGACAAACCGACTTCGTGGTGGCCGCCGGTGAAAGCGGCGCAGTGGTGAATGTGAAAAAAGCACAGTTCGCCGCTCCTTGGGACATGATCAATGTCGTCAAGAAAATCGAATCGACCGGAAATAAAAAAATCATGCTGACCGAGCGCGGCGCATCATTTGGCTACAACACGCTGGTGGCCGATATGCGAAGCCTGGTCATCATGCGCGAAATGGGCTACCCCGTAATTTTCGATGCCACCCATTCGGTGCAGTCGCCCGGCGGACAGGGCGACACCTCCGGCGGTGATGGGCGCTTTGCCCCCTACCTCGCGAAAGCGGCAGCAGCGGTCGGCGTGGACGGCATGTTTATCGAAACCCACCCCGACCCGTCGAAAGCCCTTTCCGATGGACCGAACATGATTCCGCTTGGTGAGCTTTCCAAACTTTGGAAAAAACTGGATGCGATTGACCAGGTGAAATAGCACAGGCGAGACCACCGCCCGATCCCTCCCGCCCTTGCCTCCCCGGACAAACACACGCCCCTGCCCCCGAAGCATAGCAACGGCATCAGTTTCAATCATGCTCAACCAACACCTCCTCCTGCGTCAGCACCGTTGGCGGATGCCGCTGCTTCTTGCTGCGAATGTGCGCAATTTCCCCCAAATCAATATCCAGCACCTCCCGATACAGAAACACAATCGCATTCAACGCCTGACGCTGCGTACTCGTCGCAACCTTCCCCTTGGTCGCCAGCCCGCTTAAATAGCGCTCCACCTCCACCGCCCCCATCTCCCGATGGATGCCGCTTCATCCCATGGAATTTTAAATACCGCTTGATCCAGTCGCAGTAGGTCTTGCTCCGTACGATACGCATAGTGGTAGTACCGCAACGTTTCCCGCACTTGATCCA
>JAOZKS010000088.1 GCA_029935255.1 Pontiella sp. | reverse complement strand
TGTATATCGACAACGCCGCCATGCAGATGGTCATCAACCCCCGCCAGTTCGACGTGATTCTGACCGGAAATATTTTTGGCGACATTCTGTCCGATGCCTCCGCCACTCTGGGTGGGTCGCTAGGCCTGCTTCCATCCGCATCCGTTGGCGGGCCGGTGGGTCTGTTCGAACCCGTGCACGGCTCCGCGCCCGATATTGCCGGACAGGAAAAAGCCAATCCGCTGGCCATGATCCTCTCGGTTGCCATGATGCTTGACACACTCGACGAAGGTGTCGCCGCTGCGGCGATTCGTTCCGCCGTTGAAAAGGTATTGAACGAGGGCTACCGTTCTGGCGACCTCTGGCGCGAAGGCAACACACTCGCCACTACGACCGAACTCGGAGACCTCGTCCGCGACGCGCTGTAAAAGAGGTAACCCGCCGAACGCACTAAAATTCTGTGTGTTCGGTGGCTCTAACTCTCCAGCACCAACTCCAGCACCATCTGGAGAGACTCTTCAATAATGGTTTCTTTGGCGTTTAAACGATGCTCCATGGGCTGAAGCGCAACCTTTCGGTGGACGACCTGTTCGCCCATAACCACGACGACAAACACTTCACTGTTCCCATCCAACTCGGGTGCATGAATACGACCGGTGATCCCCACTCCCACATCGGCACGAACCGCCTCCTTTATCCCTGAGCGCGCCATTGCAATGGCGGTTTCAGTCGAATAAACGGAAGCCCCTGTTGCCAGAGATTCAGGCACCCCAATCGCTACTTTTTCCTCAGCGGAATAGGCAACTCGAGCGCTCGTCAACACCTCGCTTGCACCCGGAATATTGGTAAGGGCATTAACCAGCCCACCCCCCGTACACGACTCGACCGTGGTAATAAACAAACCTCGATCCTTCAGTGCTTCAACCACTTGCCCCGCACGTTTCAAGACTCCATTCATCATCGCTCCTCCATTCCATAAAGAATGCCGGAAGCTTCCTGCAATTGGAAGGTTCCGGCATTGCAATTTTTCCGAGGATTGAAAACGGTTAGTCTTCGACGACCACGACTTCTTTGATGATGACCGGATCTTTCGGCACATCACTGAACATGCCATGGCTGCCGGTGGGAACCGCTTTGATCGCCTCGACGACATCCATGCCTTCGACCACTTTACCAAACACGCAGTAGCCCCATCCTTGCGAAGTTTTGCTGGTGTGGTTCAGCATGTCGTTATCCTTGACGTTAATGAAAAACTGGGCACCGCCGCTGTGCGGATCGGAGGTGCGGGCCATTGAAATGGTACCGAGGTCGTTGGGGAGGCCGTTGTCGGCTTCGTTCTCAACGGTGTGCGGCGCATTCTTCTGGCTCATCTTTTCATTGAATCCACCGCCCTGGATCATGAAGCTCCCAATGACGCGATGGAAAATGGTTCCGGTATAATGGCCGGACTCTACATATTTCATAAAGTTAGCCACGGTTTTCGGGGCCTTCTCTTTGTTGAGTTCGATTTTAATATCCCCTTTGGAGGTCTTCATCAGGATCATAATAGTTTCTTTCTTGGGTTCAGGTTTCTTCTCTTCAGGTTTCACGGCTTCTTCCGCGCGGATACTCCCCGCGAGAACGAGTGCTGCTGCGGTCATAGCGATACGTCTATTCATCTACTTCTCCTTTATACGTTCGACTTGTGTAGAAAAATATTGGTCTTTACGGAGGTTGTCGATAAAGTTTGCCGTTCATTTTTAGGATAACGATGACTGATACGAATAAAATTCGAAGAACCCTGCGCCGACCGTTCGAAACGGCTGGCTTCAAGTTGCTGCAGGTGCTTATTCCGCTATTGCCCCGGTACGCGGTGGTCGGGTTGTCCAGAGGGGTGGGTCGAATTGCATGGCTCCTGCCCCTTCGTGAAAAAAGAATCGGGATGCAAAACCTCAATGCCGTTTTTGGCGACACCAAGACACCAAATGAAAAGCGCCGCATCCTCACCGCTTCATTCAGTTCTTTTTGCCAAACCATGCTGGATGTATTCTGGTTTTCAAAGAATCCTGAACGGCGGATTCCGAAATATGTGCATTTCGATGCCGACTATGAACCTTTTTTCCAAGAGAAGGCACATATCTACATTACGGCACATTTTGGAGGTTGGGAGGTGATGGCCCAGTCCATAGCCCTGCGCGGAGCGGATCTGGCCAGCATTGCCGCAACGGTAAAAAACCGGCATGTCGACGAACTTTTTCGCCAACTTCGTGAAAAGACGGGACAGACCATTATTCCCCAAAAGGGTGCCCTGCGAACGATGATCCACCGAATCCGGAACAAGCAAACCGTCGGCTTTGTGCTCGACCAGAACACCGACGAACGCGACGGAGGGATCGTGGTTGATTTTCTCGGCTTACCCATGTCGGTCTCTGCGGCCCCCGCCGGTCTGGCCTATCGTACGGGCACGGAATTGTTTTTCGGTTTTTGCAGGCCGGAAGCCGGCGGGAAATATCTCGTGTATTCCCTCGGCAGCATACAACCACCGGACTTTGACAAAACTCAGGATGCCGACCAGATCGCCCTTGAGCTTACCCAGCAGATTCAGGATAAAATTTCGGCGGAAATACGCAAATACCCCGAATTTTGGTTGTGGTCCTACAAGCACTGGCGGCGCAAAGACGGATCCGCATATCCCGCCCACTATCCAGACTACTAAAAACTTGGCCTTGCGATGGGCAATGTCTATTGTTTTCCGATTCTGAATGGAACTCGAATATGTCGGATACGAACCACATCAAGGAGCAGGTCAACTTCTACATCAAAGGAGAACTTTGGGAACAAATCCCCAAGTTTTTCGACGAGCTGCACCCGGCCGACATTGCGGAAATCATCAACCACGCTCCTGCGAGCAGCCATAATGTCCTATTTGACCTGATCGATGACGAGGTCAAGCCGGATGTACTGGCCGAACTGGACGACCAAGCCGAAGCCGATATTCTCGAAGAACTCAGCGATGAAGAAATCTCTGACATCGTCGAAGAAATGGCTCCGGACGATGCCGCCGACGTTTTAGGGGAATTGGAAGAAGAGCGCAGCGAAGAGATTCTTGAGCTCATGGAAAATGAGGAATCGGACGATGTTCGAGAACTCCTCCAATACGACGAAGACACGGCCGGCGGAATCATGACGACCGATTTCGTGGCGGTTCGCGTGGCGATGAGCGCCGGAGAAGCGATCGAGTACATCGGATCGCTCGAACTCGATGAACCCGTCTATTATCTCTACGTAATCGACTCCGAAGAACGCCTGACCGGTTCCGTCCAACTCTGGGAACTGCTCAAGAAAGGAAATCGTGAAAAACCGATCAAAGAACTGACCGACAAAGAAACCATCTCCGTCCACACCCATACCGACCAGGAAGAAGTTGCACGCATCGCTTCGAAATACGACCTCAGCTCGCTCCCCGTACTCGACGAACAAAACAAGCTTGTGGGCCGCGTAACCGTGGACGACATCATCGATGTAATCGAGGAAGAAGCCTCGGAAGACATCTTCAAGCTTGCCGGATCGAGCGATTCCGAACTGGAGGACACCTCGCCGATCCAGGCCTGCAAGGCACGACTTCCCTGGTTGCTCATCACACTCGGCACCGGCTTCATCAGCAGCCTGATTCTTAAAAGCTTTATGAATCACCTCAGTATGGCGGAAATTGTCACCCTCAGCTTTTTTGTACCCATCATCATGGCCATGGGCGGCAACACGGGCATCCAATCCTCCACCTTGATTATTCGCGGGATCGCCCTTGGGGCAAGCCACAGTCGCCGGATCATCAAAATCATCACCCACGAAATTATTGCGGGTGCCACCATGGGCATCATCTGCGGAACCACCATCGGCCTTTGGGCGCACTTCGTGATTTCCCAAGATACCGCAACCACCATTGCCCCGTCCTATTTGGCCCTCACAGTAGGCATTGCCCTCTTCAGTGCAATGGCCTTTGCCGCCGTATTCGGCGCCTTGGTTCCCGTGATGCTGGACCGCGCCAAAATCGATCCAGCCGTCGCATCCGGTCCATTTGTCTCCGCTTCAAATGATATTTTCGCGTTGCTCATCTACTATGGCATCACCCTGCTCATGCTTGGTGTCTTCCACCTTGCCTAGGTGCCATCGTGATTGTTAAAGCCACCGCCATACCGCTTGCCTGCTATCCCTACTCCAGCACCTCCCGCATTGTGCATTGGCTAACAAGGCACCACGGAAAAGTCTCCACCTTGCTAAAGGGAGCACTCCGGCCCAAGAGCCCCTTCCTTGGAGAATACGAACTCTTCGGCACCAGCGAACTGCTCTACTTCAGCAAAAGAACCGGAAGCCTCCACACCGGGAAAGAGTGTGCCCTGCTCCACCCGCGCACGACCTTCCGAACAGACTGGCGTGCCATGCAAACCGCATCCTACATCACCGCCCTCTTCAACAAAACCACCCCCGATGAATCCCCCCAGCCCGGACTGTTCGAGTTCTTCGAGGCGTTGCTTGATTTTACCGAAGAGTTCGGCGGCGCATCCCCATTTTTAATCTGGGCGGAACTTCAGTTTTGCCATCAGCACGGCCATGCTCCAAACCTTGAAAACTGCACCCTGTGCAACGCGGAGGAGAACCTTTCTTTTTCAGCGGCATCCGGTGGAGTGGTCTGCACACCCTGCGCCCAAGAAAAAAAGATTCCTACCCTTGAGTGCCCGCCCGACATTCTTGCCATGCTGCGAAGCTGGCAAGCGGATGAACATCCCCGGAAAGCGGCGCATACCCTTCTGAGTGGAAAACAGAAAACCGCACTGCATGCCCTCATGGGTGCATTCATGCGCTACCAGTTCAACCTACCCCAAGAACTGCGCAACGCCGCCATTGGCTAATAATCGTTTTTCCAGTTTACCCCGATGCCCGGACGCATTTGGGGGCCGGTGCTGGTTTCGATGGAAAAATGGCGGGTCACTTCATATTCGGCCATCATGCCGGTTTCCGCCTTGGAGTCGAATGAGCTGCTGACTTCGACGTAAAGATCGGGGGTAATATATTTTCCGGCGGCCACCGTGGATGTTCCGCCCGAGACATCGGCCTCGCGCCATTCCAAGGTATCGATGCCGACGGCCTGGCGGAGTTGATACATAAACCCGGGACCATTCACGCCCCCCGACAACTGTTGCGCGGCCGCAGCAATTTGGTAGGCCTGATAGGGAGAGATCGACGAGGTGTCGCGATTAAAAAGCACTTGCGAAAGAATTTCATCCTCCGGCATGGCCGGGGTGGATTCCAATCGGTATTGCGGATTGTTGACTCGCCCGTTAAGCACAAGATGCGCGGTGATTTCGCTCCGGGAATATTCCGCCGTCAAATTATTAAACACCGCCAAGGGCGGCACCGAACCATCCAGCATGATATCGCCATCCTGAAAGCGAAATTTTTTCCCGATAAAATTCACATATCCACGCCTCGGCTCCACCTTGCCGGAGACCGAAAGCCCTTCCGGCACATCGCGTACGTGAAGTTCACCGCCCCATACCGAGTCGATCAATGAAGCATTCACATAAACCTGGTCGGGCATTTCCACGCGGAGATCCATCCCAAACGGCATGGGCTTGCGAACGGTGGAAGATACCGTTTGGTTGGTCTCGGCATGGGCATCGAAGTCGGTCAAGACGGGTGGCTTGGCCGACACCATATTATCGAGCAGGATTTCGGCGCGGTCGATCACCAGCGTACCTTTCACATCCGGATGCGAGGGCTTTCCGCTTAGGCTGAGTTGCCCAGAAATCTGTGCTTCGATTTCAGGGCGCTGTAGTATTTTAGCCCCCTCCAATGCCAAATGGATATCCAAGGCCTTCCCCCCGAAACCTCCGGACAGCTTGATTTTTCCGTCATGGCCGTCCGACGCCTCGGCATGCTTAAACTCAAACCCCTTGCGGGTAGCGACCAACTCCGCATTGCAGTCGCGGAATACAATCCCCCAATCATAATGTTCGTAGCGTCCGTTTTCAAATTTCAGATATCCGGATGGAATCTGATTCTCAACCCTCAGTGCCATCTTCACCGTTCCGGCAACAAACTGATTTTCCAGAATCGCCAGATTATTGAAGATACCCACGTCGAGATCCGCATCCAGCTCGCCATAAAACTGACTCGGTTCGGGTTTGTATTTGAAGGGGGCGATTGAAAGGGCACATGGCATGGCAAAACCTGCGGACAAGAACCCGCTACTATAATTAGTCAGGGATGTGGAAGCAAACAGTCGACCATCCACCACGCCGCCGACAATCTGGAACGCCAGTTCCGGCAATTCATCGAGGGTATCTTTCGTACTCGAAAACCGATCCACCTCAATTCCCGCAATCACCAACGGCTCCTGCAGCGATCCGGATACTGAAAGCTGTCCGTTCACCTTGCCGGTAAAGTTCGACATTCCAAACCGTGGGAATTGACTGATATCAAACTCTTCGAGCTTCCCAACCAACTCCACCTTCTCAGGATTGACCAAACCGGTCAGCGTGAATGAAACAGCCTCCCACCCGCGAATATCCACGGATTGAACATCCACGGCCCAGGTCTTGTTGCTTGTTGCCACCGAGAGCTCTCCACACAAGTCGTAACGATTCGTGGTTGCATCGATGAAGGCCGAGTCGAACGATGCATCAATCAATCCTTTCGAGAAGCCTAATGTAAGATCCCCCGAAGCCGAGGAATCCGGCCCGTTAAATTGAAGATTCCGAAGCTGAAGCCTCCCGTCGGAATAGTGCAAGCCGGTGGATATCCGGCCTTCCTGCTTTCCCTTGCGCAACCCGGCCGTAATCGCGCCCTCCACCCCTTTGGTGGTGATGACGACCTCCCCCGTCCCCGACAAATGATCAAGGCCAAAGGTTGGCTTTTGCATGTGCTTCAATTCCGCCCGAATGGTGAGCCGGTCTTCAAAATGCCCCACCAACAAGGCATCCAGATCCACCCGACCTTCGGCATCGCCGCTCACCGTCAGCTCGCCCGTCAAACGCCCGGACGTAAGGAAGGCCAGCCCCCCGGAATGAATTGCATACTCCAAAGGCAGACCCGCAACTCCCTTGCCGAGTTTCAACCGTTTGACCTTCATGCCATCCATCCGAATTTCCAAGGGTTTGAATTCCGAGGAATCGTTCGATTTCACTTTATCCTTTTTCCCGGATCGCGGGAAACGGTGTAGCTCCAGCTCATCGGCGGAAAGGCTTCGAAAACGAATACGGCCGTCGAGTACCTCGCGAATCATCCAGCGAAAATTCAGTTTTCTCGCCGTGAGCCACACGCCCTGCGCATCCCCGATTTCGATCTCGCTGATGGTTACTTCGGCCGGAATCCACCCGCTGATTTCCCCGATTCGAATCTTCATATTTTCCGAACGGCTCAACACTCCGGACAACGTCGCCGCGAGCGCTGTCTTGCCCGGCGGAGTCTGAACCAGCGCCAACAGCAATGCGGGAAGCAACACCAGCACCCCGATGGTTTTCAAAACTCTGGAGGTTCTTTTTTTCATCAAAAGGCCTGCCCCAAACTGATGTAGAATTGAAGGCGTTCAACCTGTGTTGCATCTGGATTAAGCGGATATGCCAAGTCCGCTCGCAAGGGACCGATTCCGGTAAACCACCGAACTCCCAAACCCGCACCATAACGCAACGATCGGTTAACATCATTTTCCAACAGATTATTGTACACCGTTCCACCATCGATGAACGCCACATAACCCAGTCGGCGGCCGGGTTGAAGACGCAGTTCCGCCGAAAATTCCAGAAGCTTATCGCCCCCCGTCGGTGTGCCGAGCAGACTCGGGCCTACCGCCTGATATTCGTACCCGCGGATCGACCCGCCGCCCCCGGCATAGAACCGTTCATCGGCCGGGACGGATTCCACCGATGCTCCGTCGATACTCCCCAGCGTCAAACGCAACGCGCTTGAAACCCGATAGGTCTCCCAGAGCATAAAATACTTTCGCCCCTCGAGCTGCGTCTTCAGAAAGTTGTCGGGGCCAATGGTATCATCATAGAAAGCCGTCCGCCCGAACACCTGCCCCCCCCGCACGGGATTAAGTTTATCGTCGCGATAGTCGAACATTAGGTGGGCAGGAAAAATCAGATGGGCATAACGTTCATTGGAGGCAAACTGTTCGACTAACGAATATTTATAGCCCAATCCAATCCCAAGCTGAATCTTGGAAGTGAAATCGCGCAACACCATACTCATGGCCCGAACCTGCTTGGCATCATAGGCATCTGGCGTGTCGACTGAAGCATCGAGATTCAAAACCAACGATTGGTTGGCATCGAGGAATCCAGGGCGGGTCAGCGTACCTTCGGCTCCCAACTTGATGGGATTCCACATCACCGAAGTTTCCAATCGTTCTCCTTCTCCGAAAACGCTGCGGTGTTCCCAATACACTTTTGCTCCCGGACCAATATCGGAATAGTTCACGCCCAACCGTACCGTACGCTGATCGCGCTCGCTCAGCTGAACCTTAATCGGGATGACATTCGTCTGGGAGGTCGGCTCCTGTGGCGTGATGTGCACCGACCCAAACAAGCCTGTTCCCAGCATCCTTTTCTCAAAATCATCCACTTCCTGGGCATTGTATTTTTTACCGGCGCGCCAGGGCAGTTGGCGCTTTATGTATTTAGGTGGAAGTGTGGAGAGCCCCTCGATCTGAACCTCGCCAAAATAGGCCAGCTCCCCGGGATTAAATACGAGAGTGAGATCCACCACCTGATTTTCGCGATCAATCGATACGATCCGTTTTTCAAGAGCAGGAAACGGGTATCCTTTCCGGGTCATGAGTTCGAGCAGGCGTTGCTGCTCCTGAAAAACAGCGGAGGCCTCGACCTGTTTTTTTCGGCGGAGCATGGGTTTGATTTTTTCGAGTGCGGGGTCCGGCGTTCCCGTAAACTTTAACTCGACCTTGCGGTAGCGATAGGGTTCGCCTTGTTCGATGTTGAGATACACCCGCATCGGCGAGCGCCCGGCATCCACCGAGGTGGTCACTTTCCCGTCATAGTAACCATTTGCTTCCAGAATGGCCTCGATCGCAGGGATATCCTTTTCAATCCTGCGGCGGAGTTGCCCCGCGGTCGAAGGCAGGCGTTTGCGGAGCTTCCAGGTAACCGTCGACTCCTTGATGGCCTTCTTCACAGCACCATCCTTCGCGCCATGGATTTTTACCTTGTATTTGACATCCGCGACCTCTGCAAAGGCGCTCGAATAAATGCAACAGGCGGCGAAGAGCACAAAGCCTGATTTATGGAAATTGAGATTCATAATCGCACCCACAGCGTAGGTGATTTCTCGATGAAGGTCAAAGTGCGCCTCAATGATTCAGCGTGATCGCGACGCGGATCAGTCCACCAATTGCTCCTCGATTGCGGAGAGCAAATCTTCGCGCTCAACCGGCTTGTAGAGCACCTTGC
>JAOZKS010000374.1 GCA_029935255.1 Pontiella sp. | reverse complement strand
TCAAAGAGGCCGTCTTCCCCTTTAACCGCTTTGCCGGCGTCGACCCGATCCTCGGCCCGGAAATGAAATCCACCGGCGAAGTGATGGGTATCGATAAAACCTTCGAGCTCGCCTTCTGGAAAGCCCAAATCGCGGCCGGTCAGGTACTCCCCACCGAAGGTGCCGTCTTCCTCAGCGCCAAGGATCGCGACAAGGATTGGATCGTCGAAATCGGGAAGGAATTCTCCGACATGGGCTTCAAACTCATCGCCACGGAAGGCACCGCGCAGGCTCTACATAATGCCGGCCTCGAAGTGCTACTTACCCATAAACTTTCCGACGACGGAAAAAACGTGATCGATCTCATGAAAGACAGCGGCGTGCAGTTGCTCGTCAACACGCCGAGCGGCCCGGTCGCCCGAGTGGATGAAATCAAGATCCGCTCCGAAGCCATCCTTCGCGGACTCCCGATCGTCACCACCGAGTCCGGCGCAAAAGCCACAGCCAAGGCCATACGGTATATTTCCAAAAACGACTGGAACGTGAAGTCCATTCAGGAATACCATGCGTGAATAATATGACCCTGCACAGGCTGACTTTTTAGCCCGGTGGCTCCTGAATTTCTACTTGATGGATCGGATGAGGACCAGACCGTTGGAATCGTTTCCGGTATCTCCATAGACTTGGGCTTTCACCGTAAAGGAGGCTCCGGTCTCGTAGCGGTCGATCTTGATTGTGTACGTGTTGTTTTTATGGGAACTGCCTGTGCTGCCGTGATGGATGTCTTGGGCAACGACCTGCATACCGTTTTTCACCACCTCAATGCCATCGATATCCAACCGCTGCCGCCCTTTGGTGTAGAGGAAGGTAATCAGGTATTCACCATTTTCATTAATGAATCCGGTGGCATCGAAAATCATCTCCCTGGGCTTTCCATTTCCGGGCTGTCCGGATTTCCATTCGCCAAACGACTGGCCATGCATGGCATATTTCTGCGAGCCGTCTACGTAGGTATAGATTAGGCTGCGGGTCTGGTCTTTTGGAGAGAACGTGGCGGCCTTAAAGATCGCATCGCGGCTGACTGAAACCGGCGAATCCAGCTCTGGTGAGCGAACGAAGGGAGCAGATCCGTCTATCGTGTAACGTACGGTGCCGCCTTCGATCGGGCTGGTGGCTGCGACCTTTATAGATCCGTCGGCCTGCTGGTCGATATTGAGCAACGGGGTCGGCATACGGAAGTTGTAGCCAACATTGGCGTAGCGGACGAACATGCGCTGCATGCGCTCGGTAAAACGGTCATAATTGCGCAAATCCCGCTTCGTCCAGGTCACCTCGGCCAGTGCCGCCATGCGGGGCAGTGAGAGATAGTCGATATAGGCCTCCGACTTGGAGGTGCCCTCTCCCGGCTTGTCGGCAAGAATCTGGGCTTTATGGAGAAATTGGTCGCTCCAAATGCATCCGCTTGCACCGAGGATATTTTGGGTGGCGCTACCGGTCAGTCCACGCGGAACGGGATGCCAGTCATAGGCTTTTTTCAGTGAAATGGGTGGGATCCATCCGGCGGTAGGTGGTTCGCCGGGAAGCTTGCTTTCCGCAACATCGAAATAGGCATGGCCGGTCAGAGACATTACAACCGGATTCCCGCGTTCAGCTCCCTGGATCGCGGTTTTGGGGCGGTGCCACGTCATGAGACCGGCCTTGTCGCTCACGCCGCAGGCAAGGATTTCATCCCAGCCAATGATGCGCTTTCCTTTTTTTGCGAGAAAGGCCTCGATCCGGGTGGTCATCCAGCCTTGCAGCTCTTGTTCGTTTTTCAACCCGAGACGTTTCATTTTAGCCTGACAGTCGGGGCAGTTTTTCCAACGGGAATATTTTGCCTCGTCACCTCCGATATGGATGAACGCTCCGGGGAAAAGCCCGCAGATCTCATTCATCACATCCTCAAGGAACGTCTGGGTAGTTTGCTTTCCGGCGCAGTAAATCTCGGGCGAGATCGTATGGCGGGTTGGAACCTCGAACTGCTCCCCCGTGCAACCGAGGTAGGGATAGGCGACCAGGGCCGCCAGGGTATGGGCGGGAATCTCGATTTCCGGAACGATGGTAATATTCCGCTCGGCGGCATATCGGACGATTTCGTGGATATCGTCCTGAGTGTAGAACCCGCCATAGCGCTGATCGCCTTTGCCGCGAAACCCTCCAATCTCGGTGAGCTTGGGATACTTCTTGATTTCAATGCGCCAGCCGCTGTCGTCGATCAGATGCCAGTGGAAGATGTTCATTTTATGCATGGCCATCATATCCAAGTAGCGCAGCACGTATTCCTTGGTGAAAAAGTAGCGGGAAACATCCAGCATCATGCCCCTCCAAGGAAACTCCGGCCCGTCGTTGATGGTGACGGAAGGAAGGCTCCACAAGGAGGACGCTTTCTTTTCGGCCATGAAAACTTCGGCGGGTAGAAGTTGCAGGAGAGTCTGGGTTCCATAGAAAAGCCCGGCGGGCTTTTGGGCCGCAATGCGCACTCCTTTGGCAGAGGAATTCAGCGTATAGCCCTCTTCGCCAAGTTGATCCTTCCCCCGGTTCAATTGGAGAAAAATCGTATTGTCCCCGATGGTATCGGGCTGGCTAATTTCAAGGGGCAGACCGGTCGCCGGTCGAAGGACCGCCGCCAGCAGCTCGGCGGATTTCCGGGCACCGTCTTCCTGATAGGTAATTTGGGTTTCGCGGTTGAGTTCAAAGGCCTTTCCCGCCAGTTGCTCCACCTGACGGGGAAGAGGAACAAGAGACAAACCCGCCCCAGACAACACGGGGGCAAGGATAAGCAACATACAAACAGACCCTCTTAGCTTCATAGGTGTTCCTTTTATTATGTTGTTTCGAAACCAACATGAAATGAACATTC
>JAOZKS010000087.1 GCA_029935255.1 Pontiella sp. | reverse complement strand
TTTGCTGTTTGTTTTTGGGGTGCAGCAACGTGCCGGGGAGATGGGGGTTTTATTGGCTACGGGTTGGACTCCGGGCATGTTGCGACGTCTTTTTTTGTTCGAGGGCGGGGCGATTGCGTTGGTGGGCTCGGCGGCGGGAGCGTGGTTGGGAACGGGGTATACCCGGTTGTTGCTTCGGGGCCTTTCCATCTATTGGGAAGGGGCGGTGGCGAGCGCGCCCATTGAATATTTCGCTACGCCGGGGACGGTGGTGATCGGGGCGGTTTCGAGTGGGGTCTGTGCGGTGTTGGCGATGGGTATTGCGATGGGTCGACAGGTGAAACATCCGGCACGGGAGTTGTTGATGCTGGACTTTTCGCAGGAGTCGAATGTAGACGGAGCATCTTGCTCCGTTGCGAGGAATCGGGGTGTACGAAACGGAGCTGGAAGCATCCGTCTACATTGGCTGTTGCTGGTTTTTGCTGTTGGGATTGTGGCCTATGCGCTGGTGGCGGATGTGCCGAGCGTGACGATGCCGTTTTTTTCTGCGGGGGCGCTGTTGCTGGTTTCCGGAATTCTATTTTGCGGGGTGGCGTTGCGCCGGGTGGGTGGATCGGGATGCCTTCCCCACATGGGGGCGCTGGCTTTGCGGAATGCGGCGCGGCGTCGGGGGCGTAGTTTGACGGTGGTTTCGTTGTTGGCCTGTGGAACTTTTTTGGTTTTTGCGGTTTCTTCGATGAAGGAGGACGTTGCGGCGCATGCGGCCGAGCCGTGGTCGGGGACGGGCGGCTTTGCATGGTTCGGGGAGTCGACCTTGCCGATTGACGATGAGCTGGGCGGAATCCGGCTGCGGGTGCGTGATGGCGACGATGCGAGCTGCTTGAATTTGAACCGTGCGCAAACCCCCCGTCTGCTGGGGGTCGATCCGGATGCGATGTCGGAGCGGAAGGTCTTTTTTACAGATGAGGATATTTGGCAATTACTGAAACTCGACTTGCCTGATGGTGCGGTTCCGGCGTTGGTGGGGGATTCGGATACGGCCATGTGGGGGTTGGAGGCGAAGACGGGGGTGGAGAAAGGGGATCTGCTGAACTATGTCGATGGAGCGGGAAAACCCTTCCGGGTTAAGTTGGTCGGGATGCTGCCGATGCGACTTTCGGTTTTTCAGGGCACGCTGTTGATTGCGGAGGAAAGGTTTGTTTCAACGTATCCCGGTGAAGAGGGCTATCGGATGTTTCTTTTCGACGGGGCGGACGAGCCACCTGCGGTTCGAGGACACGAAAGGGCGGGGTTGGATGTGGTGCCGGCGGTGGATCGGTTGATGGAGTTCTATGCGGTGGAGTCGACCTATCTGGCCATGTTTCTGGTGCTGGGGGCGCTGGGGCTGGCGGTCGGTAGCTTGGGCGTGGGGGTGGTGGTGTTGCGCAATGTGCAGGATCGGCGCGTCGAAATTGCGGGGCTCGGGGCGGTGGGCTATCCTTCTTCGACGGTGCGGCGACTTCTTTTTATGGAACACGGGCTCTTGTTGCTGGCCGGATTTGGCGTGGGTCTGCTGTCGGCCGCAGTTGCCATGGTTCCTGCGTTGTTTGCGGCAAAGTCGCAGGTTTCGTATGGGTTCGTGGTGGGGTTGCTGGCTGTTGTGGCAGGGTGTGGTGCTTTGTCCATGCTTGCCATGATTAATCTGGCTTTGAGGGGGAATGCGTTGGGGCGATTGCGGAGTGAATGATGCGTCAGCCCTTTTCCCAAAGCGCGGGGGGGTATTGTCCGGCATCGTGCATGGCTTGAAGGGCGGCGACCACCGTGGGCTTGTCTTCGGGATAGGTGACTCCGAACCATTTTCCGTCGGAGCTGAGCACCTTGATGCGGGTCTGGGCTTTATTGATCATGTCGTCGACGATTTCGGGGATGTACCACTCGGACTTCATTTCCTGTCCTTTTACGGAGAGGAAGGCAACGAACTTTTCTTCCAGGGTCTGAAAAAACGAGGGGCTGAATCCCCAGAAGTTCATGGAGCAAATTTCGGAACCGGTCATGTCGGTGGCCACATCGTTTTCGATAAACTGGATCGTTCCTGCGGGGTTGGTTTCGATGTGGGTGCGCTCGATGATGCTGGAGAGGTAGCCATCGGTGGAGCCGCAGATTCCACGCGAAACGAAGCCGTTCGGGGAAAGTGTATTACGGGTGAGGTACCCGACCATGCAGCTGTCGCCTTCGGGCATTCTTGCAAATTCAGCGGCGATGGTTTGGTAGGCTTCGGCTCCGTAGAAGTCGTCGGCATTTTGTACGGCGAAAGGTTCGTTGACGATGCCTTTGCAGGCGAGTACGGCCTGACCGGTGCCCCAGGGTTTGGTGCGGCCTTCGGGGAGGTTGAAGCCGTCGGGCAGGTTGTCGAGAGCCTGGAAGGCATATTGGACTTCGATCTTATCTGCGAAGCGGCTGCCGACTTGCTCCTTGAATTCGGTTTCGAAGTCGGAGCGGATCACAAAGACAATTTTGCCGAAACCGGCCTGGATGGCATCGTGGATGGAATATTCGAGAAGGGTTTCACCGTTGGGTCCGACGGGATCCATTTGTTTGAGTCCGCCGTAGCGACTGCCCATGCCTGCGGCCATGATTACGAGAGTGGGTTTCATTGAACGAGCTCCTTGGTGAAGGATAAAGAACTGAATGTAGCGGCTCTTCTGCGCTTCGTAACGCGTATTTCGCAATAAAATTTCAGGGTCGAGTTCGTTGCTTTTCTTCTTTTTTGACCGCGACCCCCTTCAGTTTTCCAACCTTCGGAAGGTTCCCGATGATTGGAGCCGCATAGTCGATGAAGGCCTGTGTGACGTGGTTGCTTGCTTTGTTGATGAACCGGTCGGGCATATGCCGGGATTCCTTGGCGACGCTCTTTAGCGATACGCGTTTGAATTCGACGGCATATTTTCTGCCCGGCTTGCGCTTGATGGCGATACTTCCGTCAATATTTCCGCGGGTCGCTTCCTTGACGGCGGTTGTGCCAACGCCGAACGCTTCTTTTGCATCTACCTCGGAAATGCATCCGGTGAAGGAGCGTTGGAGATAGCCAAAGGTGTCGGCACGTACGCGGCTGATTTTGGTTTTATTCCTTATTTCCTGTGCAAGGATGTCGCCCAGTGCGCCGGTCCCGCTCAGCTGTATGTTGCCGTGGGCATCTGTTTCATTGGAGGGAGCGGCCTGAACGACAATGGGTGTGCCCTGGGCATCGACAATCCCTTCGGAAACGGCGATCAGGCAGCGGCCCAGTTTTTTATGGACGGCCTTTACATCTTTGACGAAGCGGCTCATGGCGAAAGGGCGTTCGGGGAGGTAGATCAAGTGGGGCCCGTCATCTTCGTCCTGCCGGGCAAGGGCGGCGGTGGCGGTTAGGAATCCGGCGTGCCGCCCCATTACAACATTAATCTTCACCCCGCCGAGTGCAAGGTTGTCGAGGTTGTCGCCCATGAAGGCCTGAGCCACAAATTTACCCGCAGAGCCAAAGCCGGGGGTGTGGTCGTTTTGCCGCAGGTCGTTGTCGATGGTTTTGCAGATATGGAAGCAACGCAGTTGGTAGTTTGCCCTCTTGGCCTCTTCGTTAATGATGTATGTCGTTTCGGCGGAGTCGTTGCCGCCGATGTAGAAAAAGTAGCGCACGTTGTATTTTTCCAAAATCCGGAAAATCGCGGTGCAGTCGCTCCGGCTTGGTTTACGCCGAATAGAGCCCAGCGCGGCCGATGGGGTGGAGGCGACCGCTTCAAGCGTGGATTTTGATTCTTTCCCCAGGTCGATCAGGTCTTCGTTGAGAATTCCCTGAATTCCGTGTAGCGCGCCGTAGATCTTTTCAATGGCGGCATGTTTCTTCGCTTCCATCACCGCGCCGACCAGACTCTGGTTGATGACCGCCGTTGGTCCGCCGCTTTGGGCAATCAGCATGTTGCCATCGATCCTTGTTTTTGTTGCCACGGTCTTGCCCTCCAAGTCGAATTCAAACGATGGATAGACCCTATTGCATTGCGGATCGAAAATAAATGCGCAAGGAGGTTAAAAGAGTTGACCGCCATATGACAACATGCATAATGCCAAATGACAAGAGAGGAGGGAAAATGAAGACCGGGAAGAAAATCGAGAAACTGGAATATGCATGGGAAGTCAAGGAGAGTTCAGTGAAAGAAGCCGCATTGAAATACGAAGTGTTCCTGCGCGTTCCGGAACGAAAGAAACCCGAGTTGAAGATTATCGGTTTCAAGTCGAACGATGTTATGGGGCAAGTGGCTGAACTGAAGGAAGGACTGCCTGCAGGGATCGTCGAAGTCCTTGGGCGGGAGCTGGAAATCAGCCGTAAAGAACTGGCTCGCATTGCCGGAGTGGCTGAACGAACGCTGATTCGGAAAATACAGGAGGGCCGGTTGACGGCCGACCAGTCCGAGCGCATGGCGCGGGTTGCGCGCTTGCTGTCCAGAACCATTGAGGTGCTAGGGAACAAGGAACGTGCCTTGCGTTGGCTCAAAGCGCCGCGCGCGTATTTCGGCGAGCGGCCTCCACTTGATTATGCGGATACCGAGCTGGGGTGTCAGGAGGTGGTAAACCTGCTGGGTCGTATTGAGCATGGAGTGTTTTCCTGATGGCCACAGCGTGGCGAATCATCAAACCCCATCGCGTGGCCGAGGCCTTTTCGGGGGAAGGCGCGCGGATTTACGGGGGGCGTTGGAATTCGGTTGGCATCCCGGTGGTCTATGCCGCCGAGTCCAAGGCGTTGGCCGCGCTGGAGATTCTTGTCCATGTTGATATGGCCGAGCTGATGGATGACTATCTCTGCATCCCGGTTCAATTTGATCGACGGTTGGCTAAAAGCCTCGACCTGCAAACCTTGCCCGATCATTGGCGTGACCCGCGGGCCTCTGCTTCAACGCGCGATATCGGAGATGCATGGGTGGCGAGGAAGTCGTCAGTTGTTCTGGAAGTTCCCAGCGTGCTGATTCCCGGCGAAAGCAATTATTTGATCAATCCCCGGCATTCCAACTTCGGAAAGTTGAAAATCGGAGCTCCCGAACCCTTTGAGTTTGACCGGCGGTTGCTGAAATAGACGTAAATATTTGCAGGTAAACGGGGTTGACTCATTGGAGTGATTCTATATAAATGCCCGCTTGTTTTCCCGTAAAACGGAATCCTGACCGAAGGATCATCGCCAAAGGAACAAATACCGCGTGGTGCGGGGCGAGCGCCCGGATTCGAATTATCCAAACGGGCGGCCGGTACAGCCGGCTTAATTTGCAGGGATGCGGCGGGGAAAAGAAAGGACCCAAATAAAATGAAATATACTGGACCAAAAATTAAGAAGGCACGCCGTTTGGGCATTGCCGTTTCTCCCAAATCCGAAAAGTTCCTCGAACGTCGCCCGAATCCTCCGGGACAGCACGGCCCGAGCCGCCGCCGTGGCAAGCAGTCCGACTACGGTCGCCAGCTGATGGAGAAGCAGCGTCTTCGCCACCAGTACAACATGAGCGAAAAGCAGCTTCGTGGTGTCTTCAAGAAAGCCGTACGCAAGTCGGGCAACACGGGTGAAGTGATGATTCAAATGCTCGAAAGTCGTTTGGATGTCGTCGTCCTGCGCGCCGGCCTTTGCCGTTCGATCTACCAAGCTCGTCAGATGGTTTCCCACGCGCACTTCCGGGTGAACGGAAAGAAAGTAAACATTCCATCTTATTCCATGAGCATTGGCGACAAGATTACCGTTCGTGAAAAGTCCAAAGATCTCGACAGCTTTGTTTTGGCACAGCAGGTTGCCAAGACCCCCGAGTACATCACGGCGAACGACAAAGAGCTGACAGCGGAAGTTAATCGTTTGCCCACCCGCGAAGAAGTCCCGGTGGTTTGCGAAATCTCCAGCGTGGTCGAATTCTACGCTCGCTAATCGAACTCCATTCGAGATTCGAAAAACCGCTCTCTTCCGAGGGCGGTTTTTTTATTTTCATCCGGTTGGGTATTGCCGGCAATATTCGTAGAGCGCCATTGAAGTGGCTGTGGCCACGTTATACGAATAGGGCATGCCCCAAACGGGAATCTCCACCACGGCATCGAGTTGGATCAGGCATGCGTCTGAAAGCCCTTCACGTTCCGAGCCGATGACCAGCGCCGTCTTTTTGGGAAAGGCATAGTCCGCGAGCCGAGTGGAGTTTGTGGTCTGCTCCAGACCTACCAGCGTAAAGCCCTCTTCCTTCAGCCGTTTAAGCACGGGCGGAAGGCTGTTCTTCACGGTGAGGTTTACATGCTCCGCACCATCCCGCGCGATTTTACTGATCAGCTTCACATTGCCCGTTGCAATAATTTCCCGAACCCCGCAGCAGCCCGCCGTCCGGAAGATGGTCGAAAGGTTGACGTTGCTACGCAAGGGACTGATCGCGATTAACAGGGCCCGGGCCTCTTCGAGTTCCGTCGGGGGTTTATGGCGTAGGTGTTCAAATTTCAAAATGGCTCCATTCGTGGTCAGGGTTGGATCTGACGTAGATCCTATTCCAAACCGTCCGGCTGCGTAAACCCTGATTTCATACAATGCTAGCGTTCCCGCTTGAGCTCGCTATAGGCAAACGGTATACAGAACGCTCATTTTTTGCAGTGGAGAACGTTATGAAAGTACCCGTCAGTTGGCTGAAGGAATATGTTGATTTTGAAGACACCATTGAAGGGTTGTCCGACAAGTTGACCTTTGCCGGGTTGGAAGTGGAAGCGATTGAAACAATCGGCTCGGACTTTCCCGGTGTGGTAGTGGGGGAGATCACGAACATCGAGCCGCATCCCGGAGCCGATAAGTTGCGTCTGTGCACGGTCGAATATGGAGCGGAAGAAGCCCTGCGCGTGGTCTGCGGCGCCCCGAATGCCGAGGTCGGCGGGAAATATCCCTTCGCCCCCGTCGGCACCACGTTGCCGGGTGGGTTCACGCTAAAGAAGGCGAAGATCCGTGGCGAGGTTTCAATGGGTATGCTCTGTGCCAAGGACGAACTTGAGCTTGGCGAAGACCATTCAGGCCTGCTGGTGCTTGCTGCCGACCTTAAACCGGGAACGCCGTTTGTTGACGTATGGGGCGCTCCGGAAACGGTGATCGAACTTGAAATTACCCCGAACCGTCCGGACTGCCTTTCGATGATCGGTGTCGCCCGCGAGATGGCCGTTTTATATGGCTCCGTACTAAAGATTCCTTCCATCGATCTTTTGGAAACGACCGAGGATGTGAACGCCGAAATTTCGGTAGCCGTCGAAGAGCCCTCAACATGCCCACGCTACACCGCCCGCATTTTAAAGGATGCACAGATTGGTCCATCGCCGGAGTGGATGCAGAAGCGGCTCGAAGCCGCCGGCATTCGCCCGATCAGCAACGTTGTAGACATCACCAACTATGTAATGCTCGAAACCGGCCATCCGTTGCATGCATTCGACAAGACGCTCGTGGCAGGAAGTCAGATCGTTGTTCGCACGGCCAATGCCGGCGAAAAGATGCACACCCTCGATGGCGTGGAACGCGTGCTGACCGAAAACATGTTGGTGATTGCCGATGCCGAAAAGTCGTCGGCCATTGCGGGCGTGATGGGCGGAGCGCATAGCGAAATCAAGGATGAGACTTCGACGATTCTACTCGAAGCCGCGGCGTTTGATACGGCCTCCATTCGCCACACCGCCAAGCAACTGGGCTTGACCACCGATTCTTCCTATCGTTTCCAGCGCGGCGTCAATACGGATTCGGTCGAGTGGGCCAGCCGTCGTGCTGCGGCGCTGATGTGCGAACTGGCTGGAGCAAGGTTGTGCAAGGGAAGCGTCGATTCATGCCCGCAACCGAAAGAACCGATCAAGATCCCCTTCAGCTGGAAACGCATCGAAGCGATGGTTGGCGCAGAGATTTCGATTGAAAAGATGCAGGGGATTTTTCGGACGTTGGAAATTGGAATTGAAAACGATAACGGGGAAACCGCCGTGGCGATTTCTCCGTCGTTCCGTCTTGATTTGGAACGGGAGATTGATCTGGTTGAAGAGATTGCCCGTATCCATGGCGTGGATAATATTCCTGCCAATATCCCGTTAGCGAAAGTTATTCCCGGGGCCGATGATTCACGTGTGTGCGCCATTTCAAACCTGCGGAATCATTTGCAGGGTTTTGGCGTGAGCGAAATCCTGAACTACACCCTCGTTAACCATTCGTTGCTCGACCTGTTCAATAAGGAAGACCGCGAAAGCCGTGAAGAATTGCCGCATCCGATCAGCATGGATCAGTCGGTCATGCGTACGTCGCTCATTCCGCAGTTGGTTGAAAGTCTTGGGCGGAATCATTCGCGTCAGATTAACGAAGCGAGCTTCTACGAACTGGGCCGTGTTTTTAATCGAGTGAAGGGCGGGACGGTACAGACCGAAACCGTATCGCTTGGCATGATGGGACCGGTGGGACGATCCCTGCTCGAAAAGCGCGCACCGGTTTCCGACGAGGAAATGTTTGTTTGGATGAAGGGGCTGGTTGAAAAACTGCTGGCCACGCAAAAAGTGGATTCTGTTTCCTTTAAAGCCAAGGATCGCCCTGACTTTGAAGCGGGTAAGGCCTTGTTGATTGAGGTGGATGGCGAGGCGATCGGTTGCATGGGGCTGGTGAACAAGACCGCCCGCGACGAATGGCGCCTGACCGGCCCAATCGCTGCCGCCGAACTGAACCTCGAATCTCTGTTGAAAAACACCTTCCAGATTACCAAGGTGGACGAGCTCGGCCAGTTCCCGTCGATGAGCCGTGACATTGCCCTGACGCTCGACGAATCCGTCAAGCATGAGGACGTCGTCACGCTGATCAAAAAGGCCAAGCCCAAGGATCTTGAATGTTTTGGGCTCTTCGATGTCTACCAGGGCAAAGGCATCGAGAAGGGCAAAAAGAGCTTGGCCTACACGTTTGTCTATCGCTCCGCCAAGCAGACCTTGACGGATAAAAAAGTAAACAAAACCCATCAGAAGCTAATCGACTTTCTCTGCAAGCAACTTGGTGCTAGCTTACGAGTCGGCTAGCAGAATGAATGTTTAAATATTTTTTATGTAATTGAGGCGTTAGATGGATAAATCACAGAGATTGGTTTTATTGTTCGGGATTCTTATTATGCCTTCGTTTGGGGCTTCATTGCGGATGGATATCCTCGGCGAAGTTCAGGTTGCGGAGTCGACGGGACAAACAAGTGCTCAGATGCGGGCCGGGCTTGCGGCTGCTGAATCCATATCGTTTCCGCATCACTTCGAAATGGATTCCGGCCATGAAGTTTTAGTGTTCAAAAATGAATCCACCGGAAAAACCGTCGGGCTGAAATTTGTAAATGCGGGGGAAACGATTGAGATTACACCGCTTCTCTGGCGGGAATTAGCACAAGGAGGGTTGGGTGAGGGACAACGGTTTTCTTGGTCGTCCGGTTAGTCTGCGAACAACCGGGTGAGAGCGGTCGCCGTCTGGCAGGTTTTCGAGCCAAATACGGCATCGATTGCGTCGGTGAA
>JAOZKS010000373.1 GCA_029935255.1 Pontiella sp. | reverse complement strand
ACACATCACACTACAAGACACGAAGATTCTGTAGGATTATTAAAAATCAGGCAGGCGAAATCCGGTGCTTTAGCCTTATTTGTGTTCTTGCGCCGCCAAGTCAATTAGCGCGTCCATTGGAATCTGGAAGTCCACAATGGACTGGAAGCTCTCGTACGGCAGCTTCTCCAGTTGCACTTCGACTAAAAAGCGATCCCCCACGACAAGTTGGATGAATCCTTCCGCCGCTTCTTCGTCATACTCCTGGCTCACAATGCCGGAAGGAATCTCTAGCGCCGAAGCCGACTCGCTCGCGGGAGCGTTGCTCAAGGCATTCACATTGAAGCCGAGGGATTTAAGTAGGGTCTCATCGGGATCGGGTCCGAGATCGGTCACTTCCATTTCCATGAAGCTTCCGTTCGGCCACTCGAATCGTCCGCGTGAGCGCGCGATGGTGCGGCCCGCAATGGTCACGTGTTCGCTGTGCAGATGAACCCCCTCGTAGTCCATCCACTCAGGGAGCAACTCCCGCAGTTCGGCGGGCGAGAGCTGTGTTGTTTCTTCGGGGGGCTTGTTGGGTCGGGGTTTCGCCGTCCACTCTTCGATGTTGGGGGAACGTGCGAGAGGAGGCGCGGCCTCCTCTCGCACCTCCTGCGCAATCTCCTCTCTCGCCGGCTCCCCAGTCGAGACATCCGGTTCCTTCGGGAGGACGCCTGTTACTGGCACTAAAACGGACGGAGCCTCCGGTTGAGAACTCCGCCGGTGAAGCAAGAGCGATAACGCCCCCGCAACCAGAGCGATCAATATGAGTCCCTGTATTAATCGCCTAGCTGCCATGAGCGAACCCTTCCGTTAGTCATTGAGCCCCGAGAAGTCAATGCCCTGAATCCAGGCGGGGAAATTCTGACCATCGTAGCCGCGGCTGATCGTGATCTCGGTATCACTCGTATAGCGCGACCACAAGAGACTGCGCGGATGCGCACTTCCTGTGCCGTTGCACCCGTTATAGACACAGCTGAAACGAGTTCCGGGAGCCGCACTGTCCGCCGCAATCGGCACATCGAGCCCCGCGACATTGCCATCCACCGAGAAGCGGTAATCCACGCTAATGGAAGGATGGGTGAGCACATAGACATCGAAGTCGTAGGCGTCGGTGTATTCCGATCCGACCGCCACGGTGCTTTCCGTTGCGTTCTGGCTGATGCCATCGCCCAACGTAACCAGACAGCCTTCAGCGCAATCGCCGATCCCGGAATCCGCCCGGGTTCCGGTTCCCCATACCCAGCTGTTATCGCGGGCGACAGACGTGATGGCCGTCGTGGTGTATTCCTCGACCCCATTCGCTCCATTTCCGCCATTGGCTCCGGCCACATTTACATGCTGCACCGACCATCCGCTACCCCATTCGACCACAAAGGTGGTCATGACCGCATCAATCAGGGTTTCGCCGCCGGCATCGCGCGACCAGTTCAACGTATTGACCCCGCTCGGATAAAGGCGGGCAGAGGTACTTGTGACCTGCTTGGTGGCACTTACATTGCCCAGCAACGCAACGCCCCCTCCACGGTATCCACCGAAGAGAACCACCTGGTTTAGGCTGTTCCAATTCGTCGAAGCCGCAGTTCCGGAGGTGCCCGACATCGTGGTTTCCATGATGTCCACCAGTTTGAATCCGTCAGTGCTCGCCGGATTCTGGCATTCGACCACGGTCATAACCCCTTCCCACTCGAAATCGGCGACCCAGCGTTCCAACACAACCTGATTGGCTGCACCGGAATCGCCCAGATCCCCCGTTCCTCCAGGAACGGATGTCACGCGGGCATAGCTATTGTCCGGGAAGGCCTCTCCATCACCGGTGCGTGAACCACGGACCAGAATATAATAGTCGGCGGCAAGATCCTGATCCAACGTCAGCGTGACGTTGGTTCCCGCGAAATCGCCGGTCGTCAGATAGTATTCCGTCACTCGGATTTCTGGGCTCGGGCCATTCGCCATGAAGTTCGCCGTTACGCTCACATCTGCCGTGACGGCGAGATCCGTTCGCGGATTAGCCGTGCTTGCATCGCTCCAGTCGACGAAGTGGTAGCCGCTGTCTGGAGTCGCCGTCGCGGGCGTTCCATCGGCACCTTCATCAACCACCTGCGGGCTGTCGCCGGTGATGGAACCGTTGGCACCGGCCGTGTAGGTCAGCGTATACGAAGTGCCACCGCTTACTCCATCGAAGAGCTGCAGTACCACGCCATCCACGGCAACATACTGGGTGTCGCTGTTAGCGGCATCGGCTCTGCCGCCCACGAGCACGGCCAGATACTGGTAGTCGCTGGCCGCCACCACGGTGTTCGTAAAGGTCGTATAGGCACTTCCACTCAGTTCGGCATCGGCGATCGTGCGTTGAGCCACCAGATTGTCGTAGGTTCCGCCGGTAAACTGGTACGTTCCTCCGAGGTCGCACTGTAGGCCGGTGAAGCTATTGAAGCCGATCACTTGGTAAGTGGCCATATCGGTGGAGTTCAGGCTCTCACGCCCTGGGGCGGCAAAATTCGCCGAAAAGAAAAGCGTCTTACCGGAAAGATCCGTTTCGGTCATATCAATTACCTGCACAAGGCCGCGCTTGGTAGACTGGAACATCATGGAGAGGCTTCCGTCCTGCCCAGAAAGCAGACTGCTGCAATCGGCCACATCCATTGCGGAATCCTCATTGCTCTCGCGAGACAACCACTGCCCGGCCATGCCGACCGTCACCGGAATGTCTGTGTGATCACCGGTGAAGATGAAATTGACCGCGCCTGATTCGAACGAACCGTTAACGAGCAGTTCGGTCGGCGGCGACCCGTCGGAAGCCGTCGTCGTAAAGTTCCAAACTACACCGGGGGTCGCACCGAAGCCATTTACCGAGTCGATGCGCCACTC